>DASUFX010000698.1:0-2432 GCA_036274355.1 Kofleriaceae bacterium
CCCGACTGATTCGCCGCGGTGGTTGGCACCGCGCGACGACCGAAGTCGAGGTGCGAGGCACCGAGCGGCGCGCCACGCGCGAGGATCATCGCGCGCTCGACGATGTTCTCGAGCTCGCGGACGTTGCCGGGCCAGTTGTACTCGCGCAGCTTCTGGAGACCGTCCGGTGCCGCGCCGGCGTTGGGCACACCCATCTGGCGCGCAAACTTCGCAATGAAGTGGGTCGCGAGGATCGGCAGGTCCTCGAGGCGATCGCGCAGCGGCGGCAGATTGATCGGGAAGACGTTGAGCCGGTAGTAGAGGTCCTCGCGGAACTCGCCCTCCTCGATCATCTTCTCGAGGTTGCGGTTCGTCGCCGACACGACGCGGACGTCGACCTTGATCGTCTCGTTGCCACCGACGCGCTCGAGCTCGCGCTCCTGCAGCGTGCGCAGCAGCTTGATCTGGACTTCCATCGGCAGGTCGCCGACCTCGTCGAGAAACAGTGTGCCGCCGTCGGCGAGCTCGAAGCGACCGCGCCGCCGCTCGACCGCGCCGGTGAAGCTGCCCTTCTCGTGACCGAACAGCTCGCTCTCGAGCACGCCCGGCGCGAGCGACGCGCAGTTGACGCGAACGAACGGCTTCTCTTCGCGCGGCGAGTTGATGTGGATCGCGTGCGCGACGAGCTCCTTGCCGGTACCGGTCTCGCCGCGCAGCAACACCGTCGAGCTCGTCGGCGCGACTTGCTCGACCTTCGACAGCACTTCGCGCAGCGCTGCGCTGTCGCCGATGATGTTGCCGAAGTCGAATTCGCCGTGCAGCTGCTGGTTCAGGTAGCCGGTGTACTCGGCGAGCTGCGCCGCGAGCTTCTTGTTCTCGCGCTGCAGGTGGAAGCGCTCGATCGCGTACTGCAGCACGCCGCGGACTTCCTTCGCATCCCACGGCTTCGTGATGTAGCGATAGACCTGGCCGAGGTTGATCGCCTCGATCAGCACGTCGACGTCGGTGAACGCCGTGAGGATGATGCCGACCGACTCGGGCTGCCGCTCGCGTACCTCGCGGAGCAGCTCCACACCGGTCATCTTCGGCATGCGCTGGTCGGTGACGACGACCGCGACGTCCTTGTTCTCGAGGATCGTCAGCGCCTCGGGGCCGCTGGTCGCCGTCAGGATGTCGAACGTCTTCCGAAAGTTGAATCGGAAGGCATCGAGGTTGTCCTGCTCGTCGTCGACGACGAGAATCGGATAGCGCTTGACGTCGAGGGTCACCGCACTCAACGGGTATCACACACCGGCTTCGCCGGAAAGGATACGCGGGAAAGGTTCACGCCGGCATCGCCTCGTGACGCAGCTCGAGTGCTTCTTTTGCCAGCCGCACGAGGAGTGGGCCAAAGACCACGCCCCAGCCTCCGAAAAGCTCGACTGCGCCGAACATGGAGACCAGCACGACGAACGTCGGCAACTGCAGTTTGCCGCGCCTTGCTAGCCACGGCCGCGCGAGGTTGTCGATCGTACCGATCACGACAACGCCGTAGATTGCCAGGCCGATGCCGGCCCCTACGCGTCCGGTCAACGCGAGGCCAGTTGCGACCGGCACCCACACGATCGCCGTGCCGATGGCCGGCACGATCGAGAAGAGCAGCGTGAGCAGGCCGAGCGCCAGCGCCTGCGGGACGTCCAGCACGAGATACGCCGCCGTAGCGACGAGTGCTTGCAATAGACCCGCACCGAGGACGCCGAACGCGAGGCCGCGCCCGGTCTCGACGAACGCAGCCGCCATCCGGCGCAGCGCGTGCGAACCGATCGGTGCGTTCTCGACTGCCCACGCGTACCAGCGCTTGCCGTCGACGAGGATCGAGTAGATCCCGGCGACCAGAATCACGAGCCCGATCACGATCTGCGCCGCCGAGCTCAAGATCGTTTTCGCGAACGCGATCGCGCGATCGCCTTGCGACAAGACGAGCTCGCCAATGCTCTTACTCGGCGCCGCCCCGTTCTCGGGCTCGACCAGGGAAACGAGCAGCGTGTGCGCGCGATCGCTCTGTGCGAGCTGCGTGATCAACGCGATCGCATCCATCACGAGCAGCGTCAGGACGATGCCGATCGGAACCAGCACGAGCGTGAGCACGACGCAGGTCAGCAACGCAGCCAGCTTCACGCGTCCGTGAAGCCGCCGCGTGATCCGGTCGTGCAGCCCGTGTGCGAATCCGCTCAGCCAGATCGCGAGCACGATCCAGCCCACAAACGGAGCCATCACAATGCCGGCCGCGAGAACCAGCACGATCACCCAGGTTTTCGGGATGTCACTTGGTCGCTCGGGCGCCACACCCCCTTCCAAAAGCAGCAATCGGACCAGTTCCCACCCACATGTAGGAAAATTTGGACCGGGCCCCGGAACCCTCTAGCATTTTCGGTCAATGGCTTCGTCTCGGCGTCCGCGCAGGTATTCCCAGG
>DASUFX010000699.1:0-3591 GCA_036274355.1 Kofleriaceae bacterium
TGTCGACGCAAGGACGTGGTCCGTGCACCGGATACCGAAGTTGTCCAGACCGCGATCACCGATCGCGAAACGATCGACGCGTCTCGTGAACACGTGTTCGTGTCCACCGACGCCACGAAGGCGGCGGAGCGTGTCCGTTGGGCTGACGTAGACGCCGGCATCAGCCGCCAGGTCGGCGTTGATGATCGTGCTCGCGGCGCCCGTATCGACCAGCACGTTCGCGATCTCGATCGACACGCCCGAATACGTGAGCGTCGCCGTCACGAACGCGAGGTCATGCCGAAACGTCAGTTGCACGAAGCCCCCGAATCCCCAACCACAGACGCTCCTCGAACTCGAGCTCCGGCTTACTCGTGTGCACGAAGCAGAACTCACGGTGCGGATGCGCGCGGCGAAGCTCGCCGTATCGCTTCATCGCGGCTCGACCGTCCGAGCAGACCTCGATGATCCCAACACGATCGAAGACGCGGTGGTCGTTCGCGCTGTGCGCTTCGAGCGCTTCAACGACGAGCCACTGGTCAGGATGTGCCGCGCGGATCTCGCTCCACCGCATGCGATGACGCTAGCCGGCTGCTGTGACACCGGCCAGTTCTTGGCCGTCGCCGCGGAGGCGGCGGGTAGATTGCGCGGTTCCTCGTCGAGCGTTGGGCACCAAGATACGTTTGCTGCCCAAGCGCCGCTGCAAGAGGCCGAGATTGTTTGAATTTTGGTGGAGGCGGCGGGAGTCGAACCCGCCGCCGAAGAAGCTGTAGGCGGTGGGTTCGATCGATTACCAGTTGCCGCGCTCGTAATCGCGGTAGCGCCACGTCCGCCCGGTCTCGTGATCGATGACCTGGTCATCTTGCACGCGAATCGTTCGGCGCTTGTCGCCGCGCATCCCACTGCCGACCTGCGCACGCCGTTCGGCGGCGCGCGCATCCGTGTCGGCCCGTCGCTGTGCCGCGAGCAGCCGCTCGCGCAGCCGCGCCAACGCCACCGCCTTGTTCTGGTGGTAGCTGCGCTGCTCGTGACTACGCACGAATAGGCCCGTCGGCAGATGCTTCACCTGCACGGCGCTGTCGGTCTTCTGCACGTTCTGGCCGCCTTTGCCCGGCGAGCGACACGCGAACCACTCCAGATCGCTCTCGGGGATCACGAGCTCGGTAGCGACGGCTTCGTCGAGGACCGCGACCGTGATCGTGCTCGAGTGTACGCGGCCGCGCTTTTCCGTCTCGGGTATGCGTTGCCACCTGTGGCCCCCGACTTCGCCCTCGAACAGTGCACGCGCACCCTTGCCGCGTACGCGCACGACGACGCGCCCCGGCCGGCGATCGATCACCTCGAGGCTAAAGACACCTCCGGCCTCCGAGCTTGCCGTAGATGGCGAGCTGCTCTTCAACCAGTAGCTTTGCGTCCGCACCACCTTCGGCAGCGCGGATCTCGACGATTACCAATGACGTATCCATGACTCTCTCCTTGCTCAAAACACAAAACGATTCCGTTCCGAACGACCCAAACGTCGTCGGCGGCTACGTCTCGTGGAGCGGGAGCAGAAACATCACAACCTTCTCTTAGCACGCTCTAACGCACATGGCTCTTGAAAATGGTTAACGAACGAGTTAATCAATGTGCATGAGCGTCGCAACCAAGCCACCTCCCAAGGATTGGCCCCGGATGTCCGCGTCGGTGTTCTACAGCGAGGCTGCCAAGGCCATCGATTGGTTGTGCAACGCCTTCGGCTTCGAAGTTCAGCTCAGGGTCGAAGGAGAAGCCGGTCGCATCGAGCACGCCGAGCTCGTGCTTGCTGGCGCCTTGATCACGACGGGCGACGTACCGCGCAAGGATCGCGAGTGGCGCCGGACACCGAAGGAGGCGGGCGGCTGTACGATCTCGCTCTGCTTCTATATCGATGACGTCGACGCGCATTGCGAGCGCGCTCGCAAGGCCGGCGCGGTGATCGCCCAGGAACCGAAGACGACTGACTACGGCGACGATTACTGGGTCGACCGCAGCTACGGCTGCTTCGATCCCGAGGGCCACCACTGGTGGTTCATGCAACGCATCAAGGACAACCCACGCAAGTCGTGACGCCGAACCTCGACGCCACGTTTGCCGCGCTCGCGGATCCCACACGCCGTGGGGTGATCGAGCTGTTGCGTCGCGAGCCGCGCCGCGCGAGCGATCTTGCGGACGCGCTCGACGCGAGCCGACCGGCGATGAGCCGCCATCTGCGCGTGTTGCGCGCGAGCGGCCTCGTCGAAACCACCGAAGATGACACCGACGACGCCGACGCGCGCGAACGCATCTATCAGCTACGCAAGGCGCCGTTCGAACAGCTGCGCGAGTGGATCGAGCAGACCGAGCGGTTCTGGGGCGTCCAGCTCGACGCATTCAAGGCGCATGTCGAACGCACGCGAGGCAAGCGATGATCGAAGGCGATCGCGCGACCGTGACCGTGCTCGTCGACGTCGAGCCGGCCGTCGCGTTCGAGGTGTTCACCGCGGAGATCGATCAGTGGTGGCGGCATGGCGTCGCGTATCGCGCCGCGGGTCGCAACCCGGGCAAGGTGATGTTCGAGTGCAAGCTCGGCGGGCGCCTGCTCGAGCAGTACGATGGCCCGGCCGGCCCCGCCATTTACGAGGCCGGGCGGATCACGGCGTGGGAGCCGCCGGCGCGACTCGCGTTCGAATGGCGCGGCGGGAACTTCGCGCCGGGCGAGATCACGCTGGTCGAGGTGACGTTCACTCGCGCGGAGAGCGGGCGCACGCAGGTGGTGCTCGTCCACTCTGGCTTCGCCGCGCTGCGCCCGGATCATCCGGTGCGTCACGGCGAGCCGCCTGCACAGTTCATCGGCAGGGTCGGCCAGTGGTGGGGCAAGCTGCTCACGTCACTGCGCGAGCACGCCAGCGATCGCACGTAGCGTACAATCGCGGCATGGGCTCCGCCGCGACGAACGTCACCGCTGCCGCCGCGATCACGAGCATCAACCCGGCGACCGGCGAGGTGCTCGGCGAGGTGCCGGTGATGACCGCCGAGCAGGTGCGCGCTGCCGTCGAGACTGCACGCGCCGCGCAGCGCGAGTGGGCGAGGGTGCCGGTCGAGGCGAGGTGCCGGCGCGTGGCGAAGTTCGCCGACGTGCTAATGGCCCGCGCCGACGAAGTGATCGAGGTGCTCGTACGCGAGGGCGGCAAGACGCGCCAGGAAGCGCTCGGCATGGAGCTCGTCGTCGTCGCCGATCTCGTGCGCTACTTCGCGAAGCATGCGCCCGAGATGCTCGCGCCCGAGCCGATCGCGTTGCATCTGATGAAGCACCGCGCGAGCTACTTGCACTTCACGCCGCGCGGCATCGTCGGCGTGATCGCGCCGTGGAACTTCCCGTTCTCGATTCCGGTCGGCGAGACGATGATGGCGCTGATCGCCGGTAACGGCGTCGTGCTCAAGCCATCCGAGGTCACGCCGCTGATCGCGCTCAAGGCGCGCGAGCTCTATCTCGCCGCCGACCTGCCGCCCGAGTTGTTCCAGATCGTGACCGGACGTGGCCCGACCGGCGCCGCGCTGATCGACAGCGGCATCGATTACTGCGTGTTCACCGGTTCGGTCGCGACCGGCAAG
>DASUFX010000700.1:0-27377 GCA_036274355.1 Kofleriaceae bacterium
GGCTCCGGCGGCGGGTCTGTTTCCTTTTCCTCGTCGCCGCCCGCCTCGCCCTGCGCCGGCTTGTGCTTCTTCGTGTCCTCGAACAGCTCGTTCTCGTCGATCGTCGCCGCGCCGCCGAGCGTGACGTTCGCGTGATTCGAGAACAATACGCCGATCACCGCCGCGGCCGTCGCCGCCGCTGCCTCCGCCTTGCGCGCCTTCTTCGACGTCGGGCGATTCTCCGGGCCGGGCTCGGCGTGCGAGCTGTCGAGGATCGCGTTACGGCGCTCGCGCTCGGTCGGTAATTCAGACAGCTTGGGAATCACGGCTGGTCGCATCGGACCAGCGCACGCAGCACAAAGGACGAAGACGGCGGCTCGCACGGGCCACGCGCCGCAGCATTTCTCGTGCCCGGATTCGCGCCGCGAATTCTCATGCGTTGGCGGCGCACCCGGCGTGGTGCTCGCGCCACACAGTTACTCGTCGTCACTGTCGTCGGGCGAGACGTACCGTGCGAGCGCAACCGGATCGGCGAGATCGATCACGACGTCTGTCCACAGATCGCACAGCATGAGCCGGAACGTCGTGCCGAGCCGATGCAGCTCCGGCATGATCGGCGGCTCGCAGTGCGTGACGCACAGGCTCGTCACCAGCTCGCCCTGCACGTTGCCGTAAATGACGTTCCAGTTGTGGTGGCGCTGGGGCGGGCGAAATGCGTACGACGCCGTGGCTTCTTCGACGTACGTGCTGTAGCCGCTGGTCACGCGCGCGCTGCGCTTCCAGCCGGGCCCGAGTGCCTCCGCGAGCGCGGTGAGCGTGATGCCGCGCTCCGAAATCGGTGTCTTCGCTTCAGGCGCGACGTACATCGCGGTCCAGCCAGCGCCGCCGGGCGCGCGGTGTGCCTCGGCGTGCGCAGCGGCTGCGTCGACCATCTTCTGACGCTCCGCGTAGTTCTCCCGAGGTAGCAGCTCGATCATTCCCCACTCATCTTCGTGGAGATAGAACTCGTCGCTCATCTGAGGTGGATCCCATGGTAGATGAACGCCATGGCCCCGGTGAAGAAGCCCGAGACCCCGCAGGAGTACAAGACCATGAGCGGTATTCCGCTCAAGGTCACCTACAAACCCGAAGACCTCTCATCGCGCGGCTGGACGTACGAAGAGAAGCTCGGCGACGCGGGCCAGTATCCGTTCACGCGCGGACCGCACCAGACGATGTACCGCGGCAAGCCGTGGACGATGCGCATGTTCGCCGGCTTCGGTACGCCCGAAGACACGAACCAGCGCTTCAAGTTCTTGCTCGCGAACGGCCAGACCGGTCTGTCGACTGCGTTCGACATGCCGACGCTGATGGGCTACGACCCCGATCACCCGCGCTCGCTCGGCGAAGTCGGTCGCGAAGGTGTGTCGGTCGCGACGCTCGACGACATGATGCGGCTGTTCGGTGACATCCCGCTCGACAAGGTGTCGACGTCGATGACGATCAACGCGCCGGCGGCCGTGCTGCTCGCGCTCTACGTCGCGGTCGCCGAGAAGCAAGGCGTGTCGCCCGACAAGCTGCGCGGCACGCTGCAGAACGACATGCTCAAAGAGTTCATCGCGCAGAAGGAGTGGATCAGCCCGATCCGCAGCCACATGCGAATCATCCGCGACATGCTCGTGTGGTGCACGCGGACGATGCCGCAGTGGAACACGATCTCGGTCAGCGGCTATCACATCCGCGAAGCCGGTGCGACCGGCGTGCAGGAGCTCGCGTTCACGATCGCCGACGGCATCGGTTACTGCCAGCTCGGCATCGAGGGCGGACTCGACATCGACGAGTTCGGCCCGCGCCTCTCCTACTTCTGGGACGTCCACAACGACTTCTTCGAGGAGATCGCGAAGTTCCGCGCCGGCCGCCGCATGTGGGCCAAGATCATGCGCGAGCGATTCGGCGCGAAGAATCCGAAGTCGTGGCTGCTCCGCACGCACGCGCAAACCGCAGGCGTGTCGCTGATGGCGCAGCAGCCGCTCAACAACGTCGTGCGCACCACGGTGCAAGCGCTCGCCGCCGTGCTCGGTGGCACGCAGTCGCTCCACACGAACAGCTACGACGAGACGTATGCGCTGCCGACCGAAGATGCTGCCGAGCTCGCGCTCCGCACGCAGCAGCTGATTTACGAAGAGACCGGCGTCGCGAACGTCGTCGATCCGCTCGCCGGCAGCTACTTCATCGAAACGCTCACCGATCAGGTCGAAGCGGCCGCGTGGGAGTACATCAACAAGATCGACGCGATGGGCGGCATCGTGAAGGCCGTCGAAGAAGGCTACCCGCAGCGCGAGATCGCGCGCGCCGCGTTCGAGTTCCAGCGCGAGGTCGACAGTGGCCGCCGCACGATCGTCGGCGTCAACAAGTACACGACGCCGGGCGAAGGCGATCACATCCCGACGCTCAAGATCGAGCTCGAGATCGAGCACAGTCAGATCGAGAAGGTAAAGAATTTCCGCGGTCAGCGCGACGAGGCGGTCGTCCAGCGCGCGCTCGCGGCGGTCAAGGCCGCGCTCAAGGACGACAAGCAGAACGTGATGCCGCCGATCCTCGAGGCCGTGAAGGTCAACGCCACGCTCGGCGAGATCTGCGATCTGTTCCGCAGCGAGCTCGGCGAGTACCGCGACCCGGCGTACCTCTAGAATTGCTGCTCGGGGAACGCGCTCAGCAAGTAGCGGGGCGACGCCGACTCGGGATCGATGACGATCGCGCCGTCGGCGTTCGTGACGTTGCGATGAACTAGGTGTGCGCTCGCGCCGCCGGAGCTGGTCGCGAACACCGACACGTGCGCACCGATCACGAACGCGTCGTCGAGCCGCTTGATCGCCTCGAGCTGGTTCGCCTCGGTGAAGCTGCTCCTGCCGACGCCGAGCGTGCTGACGTAGTCGAGCTGGACGCCCGGATGCCAACCCTCGGCCCACGGATCGCCGGCGAGCGGCGCGTTGATGTCGTCGAGCCACACGTGCGGATCGGGCGACGTCGACAACACGTTGATGACCATGCGGTACGCAGCGCCGTCCGTCGTCACCTGCAGCACGACGTGCGTCGAGTTCGGCATCGCACAGCGGTTGTTGCCGGGCATCACGACGGCGAGGATGGTGCCGTCCAGCCGGCCGAACGCGTTTGTCAGTGCGGTGCCAAACGTCGAGGCACACGCCGCGCTCTTGTCGTTGCTATCAACGTCAAAAGGCGTGTCGGGCGTCGAGCCGTCAATGAGGGGCGACGGCTCGACGGTCCGACACGCAAACAGAAACACAAGCAGCGCGCGCACGTGGGGGAGTTGGACACAGTGCGCGCGCTAGAGCAACCAGTTACGGGTGACTGCTCGAATCGGCCGGGTCCTTGTGGGCCGCGACCTCGTCCCAGTCCGCGTAGCCGTCGCCGTCGCGGTCGATCGCGAGACGCTGGCCCTCACCCTTCGGTACGCACGTGAACGTGACCGGCGGGATGATGCCCTGCGCGATACGCGACCGCAGCGTCGCATCCGACACCGGCGGCACGAACACCGACGCGAGCTGCCAGCTGCCGGCCTTGTACAGCGCGCCCAGGTTCGGGCCCGCGGTGCTCGTCGACTTGCCGACGAGGTCGCACTCGCCCGCGTTCGCACGCGCCTCGAGCAGATCGAGGCGTGCGCCCGCCGTTGAACCGTTCGTCTTCGTCACCGTGATCTGCTGACCGACGACCGGAGCGAAGTTCGAATCGAACGCGATCATGAACGCGACGATCGCCTTGCGCAGCGCGAAGCCACCGTCACCGTCGAACACCACCTGGCCCTGGTTGAGCTTGTTGACGTCGACGAACGGGATGCCGAACGGGTTCGGCGGCACGACGATTCCGCCCGCGAGCAGGATGTTCTCGGTGGCGCGGATGAACACGAGGCCGGTGAAGAAGTGCTCGAGCTGGCCGAGCGAGCCGTCGTGCTGGAAGCCGAAGCCGCGCACCTGGTCGACGACCGGAACGTTCGGGCCCTGGAGCACGATCGTGCCCGGCTGGATCGAATCCGGCGAGCTGCCGAACATGCCGATCTTCGTGTACATGTTGCGGAGGTGCGGGACCTTGAAGATTTGGGTCTCGAACTCGAACGACAGCCGACCGTCGGTACCGAAGAAGCCCGGGTGTGGGCTCGAGCCGCTGTTACCGGCGAGGTCAAGCGTGTGGCAGCCGTTGCAGTTGTGGAAGCGATCCGAGGGTAGTTCCTGCGTGCCCGCGTGGTTGAAGTAGAAGTCGCGGCCCTGCTGCTGCTCCGCCGTCAGCGAGTTGTCGAGGTTGCGGACCGGGTTCGGCGGGTACATCACCTGCAGGATGAACGTCGCGAACTCGCCCATGTCGTGTTCGCTGAGCTGATCGGCGCGACCGACGAGGCCCGGGAACGCGACGTTGAACGAGGTGAACGCCTTGAACTCGTCGAAGAGGCCCGCGTTCGGCTGCGCCGACGTGATCGGCTGGCCGTTGCCATCGAGGAACGGCGCACCGCTCTGCTGGACGGCGCCGTTACGGTCACCGCGCCAGTGCATCGCGCCATGGTTGTCCATGCCGCGGAGGCTCTGCGTCGTCATCGGGCCCTTGAGCGGGTTGTTGGCCGCGAACTCCGGTTCGGTGTATGGCAGGAGCTGGATGATCGCCGCCGGCGGGAGCGCGAACACGTTGCCGAGCGTCGGGATCGGCAGCGGGCCGCCACCAGGATTACCGAGGTCCCACGCGAGGTCATCCTTGTCGCCGCCGATGTGGCAACTCGCGCAGGCGGCCACGCCGTGCCCCGACGTCAGGTTTGCGTCGTAGAGGTACTTGCGGCCGTCGACCACGCTCTCGGGCTCGGGATTGAACATCGGGACGGTCCCGATCTCCTTGCGCATTGCGAGGTCGACGATCTTGATGCTGTTGTCGAAGCGCGTGAGCACGTACGCGCGACCGCGGGCCTCGTCGAGCGCGACGCCCGTCGGGCCGCCGCCGCTCAGCGTGACCTGGCTGGTCAGGGTCGGGCTGGCGACACCCGATTCGATATCCGCGGTGCGATAGATCGCGAGCTTCGACGAGCCCTGCGCGACAGTGTAGATCGTCGAGCCGTTTGCCGACACCGCGATGTCCTGGGCGAAGGCAACGCTGAGTGCCCTCTCCGACGCCGAGCCGTCGGTCGTGTAATCCACGTGCGGGTTGAGGTCACGCGGTGATACCGCGCCGCTCGTCGGATCGATGACCGTGATCCGGGTGTCGGCAATATGACCAACCACGCTGGAGAAGCCCGGCGTGTGGCCTTCGAAGCGGACGTCGTTGTGCGCCTCGGTGTTCGTGACGTAGACCTTGCCGCTCTGCGGGTTGACCGCCATGTTGAACAGCGTCGTACCGACGTGCGCGTACGTCCGCGTCGCGACCGGCGGATTCGCGGTCGCATCGATCGCGAATACGTCGTTGTCGGGCAGCTTGATCTTGACGAACGCGTCGAACACCGTGCCGTACGCGTCGACCCAGTGGCCGTTCACGAACTTCACGATCAGACCGGTGCGCGGCTGCGGATAGGTCACACCATTGACGGTGACCGTCTGCGGACCCGGCATGCCGTTCGGATATACGGTGGCGACCGCGTACTCGGAGACCGAGGTCGTCTGGTTGCCCGAGAGGAACGCGGCGGCATAGACCGTGCGGCCGTCGCCAGACACCGCGAGCGCGCGCGGCGTATCGGCAAACAGCGTCAGCTTCGTGAGCCGGTTGCCGCCTGGCGCGCTGCCGAGATTGTTCGCATCGAACACCCAGACGTCGGCGCGACCGACGCCCGGGGTCTGCAGATCGTACGCGTCGCCGGTGTTCTGGCCGCGGTGCGCGGTCGTGATGAACGCGCGATCGCGATTGGTACCCGCGAACACGATGTCACGCGGCTCGTCGCCGACGAGCAGGGTCCGCGTAACGGTTGCGACGCCGCTGCTGCTGACGCTGACGACGCTGACCGAGTCGGACACGTGGTTCACGACCCACACTTCGCTATCGTTGCGTGCGGCGACGGCGACAGGCTCGAGGCCAACCGCGATCGAGCCCTTCGAGACGAGACCGCCGCTACCGACGCTGTAGATCTCGAGTCGGTTGTCGGGCGTGTTCGCCGCGAACAGCATCTTTCCATTCGGCGACAACGCGACGGGGCGTGTCTGGAGACTCTCGAACAACGTATGCGGGTCCGAGCTCGCTGGCAGTTTGTTACCGCCGAGCTCCGATGGGTCCTCCGTTGACTCGTCGGTGCATGCGGGCATCGCCAAAAACAGACAAAGCAGGCCCAACTTCCTCATCATGCTTTCAGCGTTACGGGAAATTACTTTGAACTCAAAGCAGTATGTTTGGTGGCGTCGCTCGCAGTTGCTACGCGATGTGACCGCAACAGAAAGCTGCGTAAGGACCCAGGCAGAAAGGTCTGTGGCGTCGCTCGCATTCGCTACGGCGCGTGACCGCAAAATGCCCCAAAACGGCGAGATTCCGGCTCAGCCGCTAGCACCAGTTAGTGCCACGCAACTACGTGTTAGCGTTCCGAATCGCACTTCAGAGCACACGTGCGAGCTGCAGCAATGCGACTTCTGTCGCCGGCACGCGGCGCAGCTCGCCGTCGATCAGAATCAGGTCTGCAACCGTGTCGGCGCGCGGCGCGATGCCCATGTCGTAAACGACATCGTTGCCGCGCACGCGCAGCGTGCGAATGCCGCCGTGCTTGCGCGTCTTCGCCGATTCGGTGACCCACGGGCCGAGCTCGTGCACGCACTTCGCGTGGCCGCTGTGACCTGCGATCTGCGTGATGCCGACGGGCAGCGTGCGCGGATCGAAGCGGCGCGGCCGCGCGGCCGACAGTGCCCACGCCTTATCGGCGTCAGGACGCTCCGGGTTCGAAGGCCGGTGATACAGGAGCCCCCCGCCCTCCTCGCCGTTGCCGCCGCTCACGTGCAACGGCGCGAGCGACAGCGGCGTATTCGCGCCGCTCTGCCAGTCGCCGCGCACCGCATCGACTGCCGCGTGCAACTGGGCCTCGAGTGCCGCTGCGATCTCGGCCGGCGGTGCGCCGCCCTTGCCGAGCATGCCGAGCTCGCGCGACGTGACGCCAGCGTGCGTGATCAGCGCCGTGCGCCCGTCGGGAAGCTCGCCGACGCACGCGAGGTGAAAGCGCTCGGCGAGCAAGAGCTCCTGCACGAGCGCGCGCTGTTCGGTCGTGAACGATGCGTAGTCGCGGCCGAGCACGCCCGGCGGCGGTAGCTCGGGGAACGCGGGAACGTACTCGTCGCGTGTGCGTTGCTCGGCAGCCGCTTCGCCTGCGGTGTGCTCGGTGTCGTCGATCGATCGCGCGAGCAAGCGCGCGGCCTCGAATCGCTCGTCGGCGAGGTGCGCGAGCTCCATCACGCGCGACGCGTCGTGATTACCGAACAGCAGCGTTACCTGATGACTCGGGTGGCTCGCGAGCCAGCGCAACAGCCGGAGCCCATCCTGGGCCGCGCCGACCGGATCCCGGAAGTCGTAATCGAAGTGATCGCCGATCGAGATGAGAACCACGTCCGGCGCGATGCGGTCGCCGTCCAGCACGCCGTGGCACGCGAGGACCTCGAGCACCTTTGCGAACGGTGCTTGGGGGTCTCCCATTACGAACGTCCTCGGCATAGCGGCCGGCACTATATCCTCGTCGCGCTCAGTCCGTCGCCGAGGCGGCGCTCACGCCGGCAGTTCTGCGATGCAGCGTATTTGTGATGACCATCGTCGTCAGGCCGAGCAGCGCGAGCACGACCGTGCGCAGGCGATTGAGCAGGGTGAACAACAGGCCCGCGACGGGTGCGGCACCGAGGAGGCCATACAGCACGTAATTCGTCCCATCCGCGATACCGAGTCCGAGAGGGATGATGTTCGAAATCCACGTGATCAGAATGCCAACACTCAGCGACGCGACCACGAGCGGCGCGGTCATCGGAATGTCCGCCGCATACAGCACGACAATCGTCCCGACCCAGTTCAGCACGCGGGAGCCAAGTACGCCGGCGAGCCCGCGGCCGATGCCCGAGTCGCGCGCCGTCATGATGCTTCGCAGCCGCGCATCGATCGTCGCGACCTTCGCGCGCCAGCGCTCAGCGCGTGCCGGCGAGATGATCGAGAACGCAGCGAGGCCATCGATCAACGTGCCGACCACGCCCCGTCGCACGAACAACGCGACGATGATCGCAAACGCGACGAGCACCGCGAGGCCGACCCACACGAGCAATGCCACCTGCCGCGGCAAATCGAGCAACAGTGCCGTCAGCGGTACGCCGAGCACGATCGCCGCAATGCCGACGTACATCGTCGTCAGGTTGAACATCACGACCGCGGACACGGCGAGGTCCACCGGCACGGTGCGCACGAGCATCGTCACCTTCACCGGCTCGCCGAGCGAATTGCCCGGTGTCAGTCGGTTGATCGCCATGCCGCTGAGCTGCGCCGCGTAGACGCGCCAATACGACACGCGCTGCTTTGGCCGCAAGAAGCCGTAAATCGCGAACGCATCGCACAGCGCCGAGACGAGGTCGATCGCGGCGATCACCGCGAACCATACGCCGGTCGACACGATCACGTTGCGAATCGCGGTCCAGCCGAGATGAGCGACCACGAAGCCGAACGCCACCGCGCCGATCGCGAAGATCACGAGGTTGAACATCGTGCTCGCGCGGAACCGGCCCACGCCCGAGCTTACCAGCCACGCCAATGGCCGTCGTCCGTACGCCCGGTCCGGGCCGTGGCCGGACGAACCGGACAGCGACGCGCAAACGCGCAGAGTGATTGCACGCGGGCTTGGCCTGCGCCGTGAAGCATGCAGCACGCATGAAACGACGTCCTCCTCATCCGCTCGAACATCATCCTTCCTTCCGCGCCGTGATCGCGGCAGCGCCACCGGTCGCCGAGCTCGCACGCGAGCTGTCCGACGACGGGCGCGAGCTGGTCGGTGCACTCGCGATCGTGTGCGGCGATCTCGCGCAAGGATTCGCGTCTCCTCCGGGGAGCCGTGCCCGCAACGAGGCCCACCACCGCGCCTGGACCACGGTCCGCGAGATCGATCGTGCGGTCACCGCCGCGCGGATTCACCGGCGCGCACCGGCACGTCTCGTTGCCAAGGCGCAGCGCGCCATCGACCGCGCCGACGTGATGATCGCAGCGCTTCCGGGCGTACTTCCTGGTTGAAAACACAGCGTTCCAGATGGCGATGCGACATTTAGGATCAACCCTCCTCTAGGGGGCATAGGATCCCAACGAGAGGACAGACGTTCATGCGCATCCATCACGCAGCTGTGTTGTTGTTCGCGGCCGTATTGGCCACCGGTTGTAAGAAACGAGGCACGGGCAGTGGCGGTGGCGGCGGCGGCGGCGGTGGCTGGTTGATCGGTAGCTCTGGTCTGATGGTCAACATCAACGACGATGCGCTCGTCGGCGAGTACGACCTCGGCTCCGAAGCGAACCTGAACGCGATTGCGTGCCGGTATCAAGCGGAAGCCTGGGTCGTCGGCGACGACGCGACCGTCCTTTATACGAACGACGGCGGCACGTCGTGGGTCTCGCAGACCGTGCCGACGACGGCGCATCTGCGCACGCTCGCAACGCAAGACGATGGTCCCGTGTTCCTTGGCGGCGACGGTACGTTCCTCGTGACGAGCGATAACGGGTTGACGTGGACGCAGCTCGGCGATGGCGTTACGTCGTTCCGCTCGATGTCGGCCGCGCAGGCCGGCACCGGCGTGCTCGCGCTCGCGGACGACGGCGGGCTGTGGTCGTATGACGGTGGCACGCTCACGCATCGCAGCACGATCGCTGGCGCGCGCGCCGTGCATCAGACGCCCGACGGTTCGATCGTGATGACCGCAGGCTCGGGCATCGCGCGGTCGCTCGACGGTGGCGTGACGTGGCGCCCGCTCACGGTCGATCCGTCGATCGTGTTCGACGACTTGCGCGTCAACGAAGATGGCACTGCCGTCGCCGTCGGCGCCAATGGTGCGATCGCGAACGTCGCGCTCAACGGTACGGTCTCGCTGCAATACGTCGGCGACTCGACGCTGCACACGATCCACATCCACGACGACGAGATGGGTTACGCCGGCGGCGACAACGGCCAGGTCTTGATCACGGAGGACTCGGGTCTCACGTGGCGGATTGGCCCGAACGTCGGACGCACGGTGCGCGGCGTCGACGGCATAGGCTTCAACCATCGCTAGGCGATCGCTCTCGGCTTAGTCGCGGCGCACGCGGCCGGCCGACACGCTGTCGCGACGGCGCACGCCACTAGGCGAGCCACCGACGGTGGCGCGGGGACTGCAACCCAGCGCCTTCTGTGATCGTTCGAGATCGAAGTCTGTACGGAATGATCATGGTGGTTGCGGCGGGCTCTGCACACGCGGCGCACGCGCAGCCGGTGGAACCGGAAGGCGGTGCAAGCGCCGACGCCGCGCCAGCACCGACGACGTCGCAACCATCGCCACTTGCGATCGATCAGCTCACCCTGAGCGACGATCTCATCGCGGCGGTTGGCCTGCGGCCGATCGGAGATCGACGCGTCGAAGCGCGGGTTTCGACCGGCAACGACGCGACGCACCAGGCGGCACTGCGCGCCACCGACACGATTCTCGGCGCCGGCCTCGAGCTCACCGGCAGCGCATTGCGCAGCGACGTCCTGGGTGACCAAAGCGAGGCCGCCGCGCGCATCGCGCATACGAGCGATCACCACGTCGCCGGACTGCACGCGACGTACACCGCCGACCACGTAGGGTTTGGCCGCCAATCGTTCCTCACCGACATGCGGACCGCTACGTATGGCGCGGCGTGGACGGAGTCACGAGCGCCGGGCCGCGTCACGCTCGAGCTGTACGGCGAACAGCAGACGCTGCGTGATACCCGGCAGGTCGGCACGCTCGAGCTCGACGGCAGCTTGCTCGGCGCACACGTCGGCTTCACCTCGCGGTCCGTCCAGGCATTTGGCCTCGATCACGAGTTCTCCGGCGACATCGACGTCATGCAGGCGAACGGTGTGGCGAGCGAGACCGACGGTGATCCCGACGAGATGCACATGACGATGTTGCCGCGCACGCGGCATGGCCGGCATCGGTTCTTGAGCGCGTACATCCACGACACCGTGCGGGTAATCGAATCACTCGACGTGCACGGCGGCTTCGTGTTCGAGCACTGGCGCTGGCTCACGAACATCGCGTCGATCTACGGGCCCGATCTGGGCGAGTCGATGGATCAAGACGCTGCCGTGATCAGCAGCTTGATGATCGGACCGAAGGTCGGCGCGCTCTATCGCGTGACGCCGAACGTGGCGGTCACCGCAAATGCGTATCGCACGCTCCGCACTCCGACATGGCAGCAGCTGATGCGGCCGGTGCAGAACGGCGAGGTCGTGACGGTTGCCGACGATCAGCTTCACCCCGAGACAGTGACCGGCGCCCAGCTCGGACCGACGGTTGTCACCCCGAAGCTCGAGGCGCGAGTCGTGGGGTTCTGGAACGAGGTCGCGGCACCGATCGCCGACATCGACGTCGGTCCCGCAGCACGCGAGACGACGAACCTCGGCCACGCCCGCGAGATCGGCGTCGACGCGAGTGCGAGCTGGCGCATCGCGAAGTCGGTGCTCGCCGGGGCCGGCTACACGTATACGAACGCGCGCATCACCGACGCTGCGAGCCATCCGGCGCTTGCGGGCAACGTGCGCGCGCAGACGCCGCGCCACCGCGCGACTGCCGCACTCACCTACGACCGGCCAACGATCCTCACGGTGACCGGCACGGTGCGGTTCGCGGATCAGCGGTTCGCCAACGCCGGTAACACGATCGCCCTCGCACCGGTCGCCGTCGTCGACGCGATGGCAGCGCGCAAGCTGACGCACGGCCTCGCCGGCTTCGTCAGCGTCGAAAACATCTTCGACCGCCGCTTCGTCTGGAACCAGGCTGGCGTCGATACGATCGGCGCGCCGCGCCTGGTCCAAGTCGGCGTGCGCCTCGACAGCGCACGCTGGTAACCGGCTCCGCCAATGGTACTCACGTAGTGCTTCGTGCACGTGCTCGTGCTCGTGCACGTTCTGCCAACCACCCCGACGTTCTCCAACATCGTCCGCAAGAAGGGCCGCCTATCGCGGAAGCCGTCGCAACGACAAGCGACCCCGCTCGGCACAGCCGAGACGCGGCTGGTCTTGCGAGGCGCTCGACGGCGGTACCCCGATCGGACAACCGAGACGCGCCTGCTTTGCCAGGCGCTCGAGTGCGAGCACGTCGCGCGGGTAATCGTGCACGTGCACGTGCACGATGCACGTGGCACGTGTACGTTGATCCACCAGGATCGCGCCTACTGCTTGATCGGCATGCCGTAGAGATCGTGCATCTCGGCTTCGCCGAGGTCGAGCTTGTCGACGTCCGGCTTGATCTTCGACAGGTCGCCAACGATCGAGATGACCATGCTCTTGGACGGGATCACCGTCTTCGCGACGGTCTTCACGTCCTTCGCCGTCACCTTGCGCACGTTCGCGGCATAGCTCGCGTACCAGTTGTCCGGCAGCCCGAAGATCGCGATGTCGGCGAACGCGCCCGCGGTGGACGCGTTCGTGTCGAACATCGACGGCAGCGCGCGGATCAAGTTCTGCTTCGATTTCTCGAGCTCCTCCGCCGGCACGTCGACCGTCGCGAGGTTGTCGAGCATCTTGAAGATCTCGGCGAGGCCCGCGCCAGTCTGCGGCGTGACGATCGCGGTCGAGATCACGAATGGACCCGGCGACAGGCGGTAGTCCTCGCCCGAGCGCGCGCCATACGTGATGCCCATCTGCTCGCGCAGCCGCTGCACGAGACGGCTCGTGAAGCCACCGCCGAGCGTGCTCGACAGCACCTCGAACTGGAAGTAGCGCTTGTCCTTGCGATCGATACCGACGAGGCCGATGCGCACGTCCGACTGCGCCGCGTCCTTGCGATCGACGAGCAAGAGGCGCTTCGCGATCTTCTCGGGCTTCACGGCCACCTTCGCCGGCTTCTTCACACCGGCCGGCTTCCACGCGCCGAGCGTCGCGTCGAGCTTTGTCTTGAGCGCCTTCGCGTCGAAGTCACCGACGATGATCAGCGTCATCACGGCCGGGTTCCAGTGCTCTTTGTAGAACGTCTGGACGTCGGCGACCGACAGGTCCTTGAACGTCTCGCGCAGGCCCGTCATCGGATGGCCGTACGCACTGCTGAGACCGTACAGTGCCGCGTTGAGCATCAATCCGGCGACTTCGCGCGGGCGGTCGCGACGCAGCTCCAGTGACGTGCTGCGATCGCCCTTCACGCGATCGAACTCCTTCTGTTCGAACGCCGGCTGCGTCAGGATCTTCGTGAGCAGATCGATCGTCGGATCGAGCGTCTTCGTCAGCGTCGACACCGAGACCTGTGCGAAGTCGACATCGACGCCTGCGCCGATGCCCGCACCGAGTCGGTCTTGCTCCTCGGCGATCGCGATCGCGGACAGGCCGCCTGCGCCTTCATCGAGAAGGTCCGCGGTGAACGACGCGAGGCCGGCCTTGGAGTCGGGATCCGCGGCAGCGCCGGCGCCGGGCGCGATGAGCACCATCGACACGATCGGCAGCGCGTGGTTCTCGACCAGCATCAGCGACATGCCGTTCTTCAGCTTGCTGCGCTTGGCAACCGGCGGCTTGAACGCGGGTTCCTTGGCAGCCGCAGGCGCCTTCGTCCAGTCGGTGATCCCCGACTTGTCGAACGGCGCTGCATTGGGAGCTGCAGTCGCCGTCGCAGCCGCGAGCAATACACAAAGAGAAATCGTGGCGCGCATCACTTCACCACCTTCTTACCCGGGCGAATCGTCAGCTGGACGCGCGCCGTTGGCTTGAGATATTTCGCAGACACGCCCTTGATCTGATCCGGCGTGACCGCGCGATAGCGCGCGAGGTCCTTCGCGAAGTAGTCCGGGTCGTTCGTGAACACGTCGTAGTTTGCGAGCAGGATCGCGCGCTGCAGCGTCGGCTCGAGGCCGTTCAAGAAGCCCGCCTCGTGCGAATTCTGCGCGCGCTCGAGCTCCTTCGCCTCGGGTGCGGTCGTCGACAGCTTCGCGACCTCTTCGCTGATCTCCTTGACGAGGCGCTTCGGATCGACGCCCGGCTTCGCGGTCGCGACGATGCGGAACTCGCCGCCGAGCGTCTCGCCCTCGAAGTATGCGCGGACGTCTTGCGCGATCTTCTCGTCGTACACGAGCCGCTTGTAGAGCCGGCTCGACTTACCGTCGGCGAGGATCGCAGACGCCATCACGAGCGCCGGCTCATCTTGCGTGTAGTGCGCCGGGCCGCGCCAGGACAAGTACACGCGCGGCACCTGCACGTCGTCGGTCGTATCGACAACGATCTCCTTCGTGATCGGCGGTGGCGTCTTGTACTGCGGGCGCTGCGGATCGGTGCCCTTGGGGATCCACGAGAAGTACTTCTCGACGAGCTTCTTGACGTTGTCGAACTTCACGTCGCCCGCGATCACCATCGTCGCGTTGTTCGGCAGGTAGTACTTCTTGAAGAAATCGGCGACGTCAGGAACCGACGCGGCTTTGAGGTCCGCCGGATAACCGATCGTCGACCAGTGATAGCCGTGCTCCTTCGGCCACAGGTTCTCGTGGAGGATGATCTCCGCCATGCCGTACGGCTGGTTCTCGTAGCTCTGGCGGCGTTCGTTGAGTACGACGTCGCGCTGGTTGTCGAGCTTCGGCTTGTCGAACGTGTCGAGCAGGCCCGCCAGGCGATCGGCATCGATCCACAGCATCTGCTCGAGGAAGTTCGACGCCGCGACGTTCTGATACACGGTCATGTCGCTCGACGTGAACGCGTTCGACCAGCCACCGGCGGCCTCGAGCAGCTTGTCCATCAGGCCGTCAGGTAGATGCGCCGAGCCTTTGAACATCAGGTGCTCGAACAGATGCGCGAAGCCCGTACGGTTCGCGACCTCGTCCTTGCTGCCTACGCGGAACCACGTCACACCGTACGCGGTGGGAGCCTTGTGATCCTCGATGACATACACACGCATGCCGTTGGCGAGGTCGAATTTCTGATACGTGATTTTGGGTTCGTCCGCGTACGCGGGCACCGCCAGCGCGACGAGGAACAGGAGCGTGAGCCGTCTCATGGCGCGGACGCTAACACACGCGCGGCGCCGCACTATGTGCTTAGGTGCCTCGTTCCCAAACGGCCGTCGACGACGGGGGAGCCTGATTCCGGGCACGTGGCCGCGGCGCACAGACTGCATGCCGCGATCTGCTATGCGCTCCGGTATCTCCGATTCGACCGTCGAGCGTTTTCACGCGTTCCTCGGCGAGGAAGACCAAGGACGGGCGCGAGCGATCGGCGCCCTCGACGCGTTCTTTGCTGCAGCGTCAGCTGCGCTGCTGCTCCTCGACCGTGACCTCCATTGTGTGCAGGCGAACGAGCGGCTCTCCCGGCTCACTCGGCTACCGCTCGAAGAACACCGCGACCGGCCGGTCCGCGAGCTCGTGCCGGTAGCGCTGGAGAGCAAACTGCGCGAGATCCTGCAGTCGGGGGAACCACTCGACAAAGAGCCGATCGAGCTCGATGGACGCTCGCTGCTCGGCACGTTCTTTCCGGTATTCGACGCCAACCACAACATCAGTGGGCTCGGCGGCATCCTGATCGACTACACCGAGCACAAGCGGCTCGAAGCCGAGCTCCGCTCCGCGATCGAGATTCGTGAGCGTGTGCTCGCGGTCGTGTCGCATGATCTACGCAACCCACTCGGGACCATCGAGCTTGCGGTGTCGACGCTGCCCGAGTCAGCCCGTGACGATCGCGAAGCCGCACGCCGCATCGAGATCATCGAGCGTGCGACAAAGCTCATGGAGACACTGATCGGCGACTTGCTCGACATGGCGACGATCCAGACTGGCACGCTCGCTCTTCATTTCGCTGACGAGAATGCCGATGCGGTCGTGCGCGAAGCCATCGAGCTGCACCATCCGCTCGCGGAAGAAGCACACCTGAGGCTGGTCGACGAGACGCACCTTGAGGGTGTTCGCGTACGCTGCGACAAAGCGCGCGTGCTGCAGGTGCTCGGCAATCTGATCGGCAACGCGATCAAGTTCTGCAAACGCGGAGATGCGATCACGGTACGCGGCTACGCCGACGGGCGATCGCTCGTGCTCGAGGTCGTCGATACCGGTCCCGGTATCCCTGCAGCCGACATTCCGCACCTGTTCGAGCAGTACTGGTCCACAGCACGCGGCCGGCAACGCGGCACCGGTCTCGGGCTCTTCATCTCGCACGCGATCGTCGCAGCGCACGGCGGCGAGCTCACCGTCGCGAGCACTCTCGGCGTCGGTACCAGCTTTCGCATTGTCCTACCTCTCGGCTGAGCTGCCCGGCCGCAACGTGCGCGCGCGCTCGAAATGCTCGAGCCAACTGTGCATCATCCGTCACTCACGTCGACGCATGGCGATTGCACAGTTACCGACGACAATGGAAAGGCCGTCCCAGACGCTCGTGCGACTCGAGCTGGAGACCCACGCCTACCATCGCGACGCCGACCAGCCCTGGCTCGACCTGCTCGACCCGTTCCTGACGCGCCTCGCGTACGCCGAGCAGCTCGGCCGCATGTACTGCTTCGAATGCCCCGTCGAATCCGCACTCGCGTACACGCCCCACGTGACGTCACTGATCGGCCACCGCGCCCGGTCTCGGCTGCTCGCGCACGACCTGTTCGCGCTCGACTACTCGCAAGCCCGCCTCTCGCCACGCCTGATCGCGCCGTTTCCGACGGTCGCCAGCGCGCTGGGCTGGCTCTACGTCCTCGAACGTAGCGCCCGGCTCTATGACCTCGTGGTGCGCAACGTCGCCGCGCGCCTACCCGGCGCACCGACCGAATACGTCGCAGACCCCGCAGCGCCTGCGCGATGGACCGCGCTCGGCGAGGTCCTCGACCGCGTCGCGCGAACCGCGCCCATCGCCGATCAGATCGTCCTCGCGGCACACGACGCGTTTCGCAGCTTGCTGGACTGGTATGTCGGTGAACAGGCATTGCGTCGCGGCGCCTGACCAACTAGGTTCCCCGCCTGCTGTTCTCAGATGCACATCCTAGCCTCCGCCGCGCGATTGCTGCGAAAGGCTATTCCGAACCAACCCCGGTGCAAGCCGCTGTACTCGCAGCGGCACCTGATCGCGACCTCTTGGTCTCTGCGCAAACTGGTTCCGGCAAGACGGTCGCGTTCGGGCTTGCCCTCGCGCCGCGCTTGCTCGGCGATGCGGAGCGGTTCGAAAAAGCCGGCGCACCGCGTGCGCTGATCGTCACGCCGACACGCGAGCTCGCGCAACAGGTGCACCGCGAGCTGCAGTGGCTCTACGGTGAGACTGGCGCGCGGCTCACCACGTGCGTCGGCGGCATGGATCCGCGACGCGAGACGCATGCGCTCCAGCATGGCGTCCACATCGTCGTCGGAACGCCCGGCCGGCTCTGCGATCACCTCGAACGTGGCGCACTCGTGCTCGCGCGCATCGACGCGGTCGTGCTCGACGAAGCCGACGAGATGCTCGATATGGGTTTCCGCGAGGACCTCGAGCGCTTGCTCGATGCTGCGCCGACCGAGCGCCGTACGCTCATGTTCTCGGCAACGATTCCGAAACCAATCGCGACGCTCGCGAAGCGCTACCAGAAGGGCGCGCTGCGCATCGCCGCCACCGCCGAAGGCGATCGCCACCGCGACATCGAGTACCACGCGATGCCGATCATCCCGCGCGAGCGCGATCTCGCAGTCGTCAACCTGCTCCGCTACCACGACGCGCCCGGCGCACTCGTGTTCTGCGCGACGCGCGACGGCGTCACCCACCTCGCGGCGAATCTCAGCGAGCGCGGCTTCTCGGTGGCAGCGCTGTCGGGCGAGCTGAGCCAGCGCGAGCGCAACCAAGCGCTGCAGGCGCTGCGCGATGGCCGTGCCCGCGTGTGCGTCGCGACCGATGTCGCCGCCCGCGGCCTCGACCTTCCCGACCTCGGCCTCGTGATCCACGCCGATCTGCCACAGAACGCGCAGGTGCTCGTCCATCGCAGCGGCCGCACCGGACGCGCCGGCAAGCACGGCCTCGCGATCCTCATCGTGCCCGACAATGCGCGTCGCTACGTCGAGCGCATGCTCGCCACCGCGCACCTCGACGCGAAGTGGCGCCTGCCGCCGTCCGCCGACGATATTCGGGTCCGCGACCAAGATCAGCTCGTGCTCGAGCTCCGCGCACTCGCCGACGAACCGAGCGAGGATGATCGCCGCGTCGCGCAGACACTGCTGACCGAGCGCAGCGCAGAGGCCCTCGTTGCCGCGCTCGTGCGGTCGCGTCGCGACGCACGCCCGGCGCCCGAGGAGCTGACGATGCCGCCGTCGATGCGCCCGAAGCGGCCGGAGCCGCAGCGCCCGCAGCGGGTCGACCGTCGCAAGGAGCAGGTCCCATTCGAGGGCCCCGAGCGCCGCGGCGCGAAGCCACAGCGTCCACAGCCCGAACGGCCGCGCGGAAACGGCGAGCGGCGCGGCGACGCTGTGTGGTTCACGATCAATGTCGGGCGCAGCAAGAACGCCGATCCGAAGTGGCTCATCCCGCTGCTCTGCCGGCGCGGCAACGTCACCAAGCGCTCGATCGGCAAGATCCAGATCCTCGCACGCGAAACCCGGGTCGAAATCGCCGCCGATACCGCCGAGCAATTCGCCGAGGCGGTGCGCCGTCCCGATCCCAAGGATCCCCGGATTCACATCGAGCGCGTCGACGCAGAGATCTAAGCCGCGGTCGGCAGCAGGATCGTGACCGTGGTACCGACGCCAGGCTCGCTCTCGATTCGCATGCGGCCGCCGGCGCGACCGATGAGGCGCTGACAGTTCGCGATGCCGAGGCCGGTACCCTCCGGACGTGTCGAGAACCACGGCGTTCCGATCTTGCGCAGCACCTCGGGTGACATGCCGATGCCATCGTCACGCACCTGCAGCTCGAGCATGTCACCTTGCGTGCGCGCCTCGAGCGCGACATGGCGATTCGGCTCGCCGCGCGCATGTACCGCTTGGGTCGCGTTGTTGACGAGATTGACGAGCACCTGCGTGAGGTCGACAGCAGAGATGCGGACGTGCGGCAGTGACTTCGAGCCGCGATAGCCGATCTGCGCCGTGCGATTCTCGACGGTGATCCGCTGGAACATGTTGACGGTGAACTGGATCACCGGCGTCGGATCGATCACCGGCGTCTCTTGCGGGCCCTTGTTACGGATGTAGTCCGAGAGCCCGCCGATCATGTCCTTGATCAGTGTCGAGGCTTGCTTCGCGTCCTGCACGATCTCTGGCGTGTCATCGACTCTCTGGAGCAACCGGGCCTTCAGACGGTCGTCGATATCCGACGCCTCGATTGCCGCATGCAGCGTCGGTACGGCATCTGCCACCGCGTGCAGCTCGTCGAGCAGGTTGTTGACCACCATGATCGGCGTCTTCAGGTCGTGAACGTAGAGGGCCGTCAAGCCGCCGAGCGATGCGAGTCGTTCGGTCTCGAGAAGCCGGCGTAGCAGCTGTGCCGAGTCCTTGCCGAAGTTCCACAGCTCGGTCGCCCATCGCAGGACTTGGACCAGCTCTTCGCGGTCCCACGGCTTGACGATGTAACGAGCGACAAGTCCCTCGTTGATCGCGCGCAAGATCGGATCGACGTCCGAGTACGCGGTGATCACCATGCGGATCGTGTTCGGATGGCGTTCCTTGGCCCTCCGCAACAGCTCGAGGCCATCGACCTCGGGCATCCGGATGTCGCTGACCAGAACGGCCACGTCTTCGCGATCGAGAGCCTCGAGCGCGGACTTTGCGTCCTCGACCGTCTTGATCGTGAATTCCGACTTCAGTGACTGCTCGAAGACGATGCGGTTCGCGCGTTCGTCATCGACATACAGCACGAGCGGTGGTTTGGGCATGTCCGCCATGGACCGCGCCAAAATCATACCGCGTCGGCCGAACTAGCCGCATCGATTCGGCCTTTAGTTCGAGCGCGAAAACGCTGCGCCGGCCGGTTCAGGTCAGTTCACGACACGCAGACGGGGCCAGGCGCTCGGCTCGGCCGGTGCCGGCGGCGGCGCCTTCTGCTTCGTGGCCATGACCGCGACCCGGTCGACCTTCGGCATCATGATATCCGGATCGATCCGGACGTCGATGACAACCGGGCCCGGCGCCGAAAGCAAGCGCACGTCGAACTGATGCTTGCCGTCGACGCGCATCGTGACCGCGCCGAGGCCGCGCGCGATCGAGCAGATGTCGAGCGGACCGGTCGAGTACCGGGGGCGCCGGCCGTAGACGTTCTGGTGGCCGTTCTCGACCATCCCGAGCCGTTCGTCGTTGAACACGAACACGCGGATCGGCAATTGCTCCTGCACGGCCGTCGCGATCTCGAACGCGTTCATCGCGAAACAGCCGTCACCGCAGATCGCCGCGACACTGCGGCCGGGGTGAGCGAGCTGCGCGCCGATCGCCGCGCCGATCGATTGGCCCATCGAACCGAGGCCGGTCATCACGACAAACGCGTCGGGATCGCGGGTCTCGAGGTACTGGACCGCGTAGAGGAAGTGCTCGCCGGAATCAACGGTATAGATCGTGTCGCGCGGCAACATGCGCTGCAGCTCGACGATCGCGTCCTGCGGTGCGATGCGATCGAGCCGCGTCGACGACGAGATGTGATAGCGCTCGACGCCATTCGTTCTCGGACGCTCGATCACCTTGGGCTCTTCGCGGCGATCGGCGAGGCCACCGAGCAGCTCGGACGCGGACGCGACGATCGCGTGAGTCGGCGCGTAGCTCTTGCCGAGCTGGCGCGCGTCGATGTCGACGTGGATCAGCGCGCGGGATGCTTGGAGCGCAGGCGCGAAGCCGTCGGTGGATACGTCGCCGAGGCTGGTACCAATCGCGAGCACGACGTCGACATTGTTGTCGAGGTAGCGACGCGAGGAGCGGTGGCCGCCCAGGCCGAGCACACCGAGCGAGAGCGGATGCGTTTCAGGGAACACGCCCTTGCCTTTCGGCGTGGTGGCGACCGGGCACGAGTAGCGCTCGGCGACCGCACGCAGGCGGGTTGGCGCGCCGCCACCGCGGACGCCGCTACCAGCGAGGATGAGCGGGCGCTCGGCGTGGATCAGAAGCTCGGCGACCTCGTCGATCGTTTCGGCGGCGACCAGGTTCGTCATCGTGACCGAGCCGCCCGACCGTGGCGTGGTCACGTTCGCGGTCATGATGTCGATCGGGAGCGTGAGCACGACCGGACCTTTGCGGCCGGACAGCGCTGTCGCGATTGCGCGGCGGAGGACATGGGGCAGCGCGGAGGGTGACGCGATCTCGGCAGCCATCTTGGAGATGTGGCGCGACATCTCGACGATCTGGAGGCCATGGGACGACGAGTCCTGAAGCACGCCGCGGCCCTGGGCGCCGCGCGGTACGTCGCCGACGAGCAGCAGCACGGGCAGGCTGTCGCACCATGCCGATGCGAGACCGGTCATCGCGTTGAGCGCGCCGGGACCCGAGGTCACCGCGACCACGCCGAGCTTGCCGGTCGTGTGCGCATAGCCCGCGGCAGCGAACATCGCGCCCGCCTCGTGCTTGGTCGTGATGACGCGGATGTCGTTGTCGAGAAGCGCGTCGTGGACCGGCGAGATAGCGCCGCCGGGCAGGCCAAACACGACGTCGACGCCGGCCGAGGCCAACATGGAAACGAGCAGGTCGGCACCGCGCGTGGACGGCGCGACCGGTTCAGGCGGTGCCACAGACGGTTGCGGCGGACGGGCCAGCTCCTTGAGATCGTACGGCTTGGCGACTGCGCGCTCGGCGCCGGCCGCCTTGGCAACGAGCTCGAGCTCGGGCGTCATCGCGACGCTGGCAAGGATCACGTCGATGTCGCGCGTCGCGGGATTCGCCTTGATACGCCGGCAGGTCTCGACACCGTCGAGCCCGGGCATGTACACGTCCATGATCACGAGATCCGGCAGTGCATTCCCGATGATCAGGAGGCCGTCGATCGCGTTGCTCGCGACGAGTAGCTCGATCGAGCGGTCGTCACGCAGGGCACGCTGGAGCGCTCGAAGCTGGATGTCATCGTCGTCGACGACGAGCACGCGGAGCGGGGCGCCGACAGTACGAAGACGCTTTCGGGACTCCCACATCGGCACGCCTTATACCGTGACGGCGGATTTTCGAAACGAGATTGTTAGAGAGCCCCGATGGCAGGTTGGCGCGCTCCTCGCTTTCGTGTAGCAACCAGGGCGCTAGTAACCGCAAGGAGTATCGTTGGTTGTGGCTGCGGTCGTCACCGTACAGGACCTTCAGAAACGATTCGGAAACAGACGCGTGCTCATGGGCGTCTCGTTTGCGGTTCACGAGCGCGACCGCATTGGCCTGATCGGCGCAAACGGTGCAGGCAAATCGACACTGCTGAAGATGATGGTCCACGGCGCGAGTGGCACCTCCGACCCCACGCTCGAGCCCGATGACGGAATGATCACATGGCGACGTGACCTCGTCCTCGAGTACGTCGCTCAGGAGCCGCAGCTAGCGCTTGATGAAACGGTCGCGACCGCGCTCACGCGCGAGGAGGTGCCCGACCACGAAATGCATACAGTGGCAGCGGCACTGCAATTACCCCCGCTAACCTCGCGCGTCGGCCAGTTATCGATCGGCGAGCGCCGGCGTGTCGCATTGGCCCATGCGCTGCTCGGCAAGCCCGACGTGCTCGCGCTCGATGAACCGACCAACCATCTCGATGCGCGCACGATCGAATGGCTGGAGACGCGGCTCGGCGCGTGGCCGGGCGCACTCATCGTCGTGACACACGATCGTTACTTTCTCGATCGCGTGGCGACCCGCATTGTCGAGATCGATCGCGGCAAGGCATACGCGTACGAAGGCGACTACGAAGACTTCTTGCTCGCGCAGGCCGACCGACTCGCGATCGAGGCGGAGGCCGAATATCAACGCGCGTCATTCGTGCGCCGCGAGATCGATTGGATCCGGCGTAGCCCGGAGGCACGGCGGACGAAGGCAAAGGCGCGCATCGATCGGTTTGACGCTGCGGTCGCGGCCGCACCGGCACTCGAGGACAAGCGCCCCGCGACGGCGCGACTCACGCTTCCGTCGGGACCGCGGCTGGGCAGCTCGATCGTCGAGCTGAAGAACGTATCGCGCACGCTCGGCGGTAAGGTCCTGTTCAAAGATCTCTCGCTCGTGATGAAGCCTGGCGATCGGATCGGCATCGTCGGTCCGAACGGCGCCGGGAAGACGACGCTCATCAAGACGATCCTCGGGCTCGAGCCGCCGGATAGCGGCGCGGTCGTGCTCGGCGTCAACACGAAGCCGGCGTACTTCGAGCAAGGTCGCAGCGAGCTCCGCGACGAGCTCACGGTCCTCGAAGAGGTTGGCGACGGTTACGACTGGGTCGAGCTGCCCGACGGCAAGATCCACGTGCGGAGCTTCCTCCGCATGCTCGCGTTCCCCGAGAACATCGCCGACACGAAGATCGGGCAGCTCTCGGGCGGCGAGCGCAATCGCGTCCAGCTCGCGCGCTTGCTGCGGCGCGGCGGCAACTTGCTCGTGCTCGACGAGCCGACGAACGATCTCGATCTGCCGACGCTCGGCGCGCTCGAAGAAGGGCTCTTGTCGTTCGGAGGCTGCGCGTTGATCGTGTCGCACGATCGCTGGTTTCTCGATCGCGTCGCGACTGCGATCCTCGCGTTCGAGGGCAACGGCAACGTCACGTTGTGGGAAGGCAGCTACACGTTCTACGCGGAGCGCCGAGCCGCGAGCGCGAAGCCGCAGCGACAGGACAAGCCCGACAAGGACAAGCCGAAGCCAACGCGCGCCGCGCCGCCGCGCAAGCTCACGTTCAAGGAGAGGCACGAGCTCGCCGGGATGGAAGCTGCGATCACCGCAGCGGAGACGAAGGTCACCGAGCTCGAGGCGACGCTGTCGGATCCGAGCGTGTTCAAGGATCGACCGACCGAGGTGCAAACACTCGTCGGCGACCTCGACGCGGCGCGAGCGGAGGTCGAGCGCCTGTTCGCGCGCTGGCAGGAGCTCGAAGCGATTCCGAAGGAATGAGCTAGGAGCTAGCGAATGAGCTCGTCGATGACCGCGAACAGTGCAACGCGGTCGAACGGCTTCTCGATCGTCGGGTTCGCGACCTGCTCGAAGAACGACTTCGCCTGACTCGTGAACGCGCCGCCGGTCATGAAGACCATCCTGTCCACCTGCTCCGGCGCAGTGGTCTGGAGTCGCGCGTGTAGCTCCATGCCGCTGATCTCCGGCATCATCAGATCGCAGAGAATGACGTCGAAGCGTTCGCCGCCTTCGATTCTGTCGAGGACCTCGCGAGCGCTGGCCACCGCGGTGACGTCGTGGTCGGCGAGCATGCGACGAATCGCTCGCGCGAGCTCTGGCTGGTCGTCGACGATCAGGATCTTTCGTTGACGCACCACCTCAGTCACACGAAGTGCCCCCTGCACGTGTGATCAAACTCTATCATCACGAGCGGGTGCTGGGGTCACCGCTGGACCGGTTCGCACGTCCGCGCATTCCGCACATTAGATTGTCGGCTAGCGCACGAACGGACCTTCGGTTGCTTCTCGATCCACGCGATCGATATCGTAGAAGTGCTTGCCACTGAGCCGGTCGATGTGCGCCTCGATCGCAGCGAGGTGGCGGCGCTCGTCAGTCAGATTCTCGACGACGATCGCTTGACCAATCGGCGGCATGTAGATCTCCGACGCGCGATCGTAGGTCCGGTTCGTCAACTTCTCGTTCATGCGCATTGCGCGCAAGGCGCCGAGGGTGCCGCGGCTGCGTAGGCGCGTCATGCCTTCGAGGATGCCCCCCTTGAGATCGCGGTGCGCCTCGATCGGCGTCCCGCCCAGGTCGCGAACGATTTGTGACAACTCCATCACGTGCCGCTCGTGGTCACCGAGGAACGCGTGGAGGTCAGACCGCGCAGCCGGATCGTCGATGTGGAGGATCGCCTCGCGGTAGGTCCCGGCCGCATCGAAATCGAGCTGGATGAGCTTGTTCAGCTGGTCGCACACCTTTGCGATCCAATGCTCGTGCTTGGTCATGTTGTGCTGCATGACTTCTTCTCCTTCGCAGACGAAGGGCTGCATCGCAGGTGCCCGCTACGCTACGAGAACAGCTGAAGAAAACTCATGCGGCTGTCTCGTGCGACCGGTGCGACGGGTGCGACCCCTGAATGCCCGTGAACGTCGCGCGAAGACCCGCGCTATGTTCCGCCGGTATGCAGCGACGTACCTTCTTGTTGTCCGCGGCTTCGTCCGCGGTTCTGCTCTCGTTCAAAAGCAAGCTCTCGTTCGCCAAGGGAGGCGAAAAGATGCCCTCTGAACCGCTACTCGCACCCTGGACTGGCCCGTACGGCGGTGTTCCGCCGTTCAACAAGATCCAGGTCAAGGACTTCAAGCCCGCGCTCAAGAAGGGCATGGACCTCTCGCGCGCTGATATCAAGGCGATCGCGGAGAGCAAGGACGCGGCGACGTTCGAGAACACGATCGCGGCGCTCGAGGACTCGGGGCGCGCGTTTTCGCGCTGCGGCTCGATGTTCGGCACGTTCACGTCGACGATGAACTCGAAGCCGATGCAGACGGTCGAGAAGGAGATGGCGCCGGTGATCGCCGCGTTCTCCGACGAGATCACGCAGAACGAAGCGCTGTTCGCGCGCATCAAGACGGTCTACGACGGCCGCGCCAAGGCCAAGCTCACGCCCGAGCAGAACCGGCTCGTCGAGGTCACGTACCAAAACTTTGCGCGCAAGGGCGCATCGCTGGGCGCGAAGGAGAAGGCGCGGCTCAAGGAGATCAACCAGAAGCTCGCGACGTTGTTCACCTCGTTCTCCCAGAACGTGCTCGCCGACGAAGAAGGCCAGGAGATCGTGCTCGACAAGGAAGCCGACCTCGCCGGGCTGCCGGAGTCGCTGCGCGCGTCGATGAAGACCGCCGCCGAGGGCAAGAAGCTGAAGGGCAAGTGGCTCATCAGCAACACGCGCTCGTCGGCCGAGCCGTTCCTCACGTACTCGTCGCGCCGCGATCTACGCGAGAAGGTGTTCCGTATGTGGTCGAGCCGCGGCGAGTCGGCCGATCACAACAACCTGCCCGTGATGACCGAGATCCTCGCGCTGCGCGGCGAGCGCGCGAAGCTGCTCGGCTTCAAGACGCACGCGCACTGGATCATCGACGACAACATGGCCAAGACGCCGGACGCCGCGATGGCGTTGATGATGAAGGTGTGGAAGGCGGCGACCGCGCGCGTGAAGGAAGAAGTCGCCGACATGCAGAAGGTCGCCGACGCCGAGAAGGCCGGCCACAAGATCGAGGCGTGGGACTACCGCTACTACGCGGAGAAGGTGCGCAAGGCAAAGTACGACCTCGATCAGGACGAGGTGAAGGCCTACCTCCAGCTCGACAAGCTGCGCGACGCGATGTTCTGGGCCGCGGGCCAGCTCTACGGCCTCGAGTTCAAGCCGATCAAAGGCGTGCCCGTCTATCACAAGGACGTCACGACGTATGAAGTTGTGCGCGGCGGCAAGCACGTCGGCCTTTGGTACTTCGATCCGTACGCGCGCGCCGGCAAACGCTCGGGCGCGTGGATGAGCGAGTACCGCACGCAGGAAGGCTTCAAGACCGCGGTCGCGCCGATCGTCTCGAACAACTCGAATTTCGTGAAGGGCAAGGCCGGCACGCCGGTGCTCATCTCGTGGGACGACGCGACGACGATGTTCCACGAGTTCGGCCACGCGCTGCATGGCCTCAACTCGGAAGTGAACTATCCGACGCTCGCCGGCACGAACACGAAGCGCGACTTCGTCGAGTTCCCGAGCCAGCTCAACGAGCACTGGCTCACGACGCCGGAGGTCCTCAACAAGTTCTGCGTCCACTACCAGACCGGCAAGCCGATGCCGCCGGAGCTGGTCGCCAAGATCGAAAAGGCGAAGAACTTCAACCAGGGCTTCAAGACGGTCGAGTACCTGGCCGCGGCGATCTACGACCTCCGCATCCACATGACGCCGACCGACAAGCCGATCGATCCGGCGAAGTTCGAGCAGACGACGATGAAGGAGATCGGCTGCCCGACCGAGATCGTGATGCGTCACCGCCCGCCCGCGTTCCTCCACATCTTCTCGGACGACGCCTACTCGGCCGGCTACTACGTGTACATCTGGGCCGACACGCTCACCGCGGACGCCGCGGAAGCGTTCGTGGAAGCGAAGAGCTTCTACGACAAGGCGACCGCGAAGAAGCTGCACGACAACATCATGAGCGTCGGCAACTCGATTCCGCCCGACGTCGCGTTCCGCCAGTTCCGCGGCCGCGACGTCGATACCGACGCGCTGATGCGCGATC
>DASUFX010000701.1:0-4834 GCA_036274355.1 Kofleriaceae bacterium
CGAGCCCGAAGTCGAGCACCTTCGCGTAGTCGCGACCGCCGGCCGTGCGAGTGATCAGCACGTTCTCCGGTTTCAGATCGCGATGCACGATGCCGAGCTCGTGCGCCTCCTGCAGCGCGCCACACACCTGTGCGAGCAGCGGCGCTGCGCGCGACCACGGCATTGGCCCGTCGCGCTGGATCATCTGCGCGAGATCGATACCGCGCACGAACTCCATGATCAGGTACAGCGCCTCACCGGCGGTACCGAAGTCGAACACCTGCACGGTGTGCGGATGGAACAGCTTCGAGATCGCGGCGGCTTCGCGCTCGAAGCGGCCGATCACGTCGGGATCGCCGGCGAGATCGCGATGCAACACCTTCATCGCGGCGACCTTGCCCATGCGCAGATGCTCGACCCGATACACGACGCCCATGCCGCCGCGGCCGATCACTTCGAGCACGCGATAACGGCCGTCGACGATCTTGCCGAGCCACGCCTGATTCGAATCGGAGATTCGACGATCCTCGGTCGGCGCACGCCGCGACGAGTCGCTCGAACCGACCGCGGTATCCGAACGCGCGGCCGCATCGAGTGCACTGGCGCGCGTCATGTCCGCGCCGCACTCGCGGCAATAGTGGCTCGGCTCCGCAAACGAAGTGCGACAGCGCGGGCACACGAATTTTTGCGCCGGTGTCGAGGACACGCAGGACCATGTTACCGCTCGCCCTGGCGGGTGCCCATTACTTCGCGGCAGCGAGAGGCCGCCACGTCCACGTGCCTGCCCGGACGACGAGGAGGCCTGCGTTTGGCGTGTGCGGGTCAGGCAACCTACGCACGCCATCCGCTGTCCCCGGAGACAGCACAATTCGCGCACCGTCGCGGCTTCCCGTTCGTGGGGGCGACGCAGCGGGGGCAACGGGTGCGCTCAGCGCCAGCTCGATCGGCTGCGGCGGCACGAGGCCGAGCTCGCCCGCTGGCTCGCCGTCGCTGGTCGTCCGCGGCGCTTCGCTGGTCGCCGCCACGCGAATGCCCGGTTTTTCGGTGAGCTCGGTGTAGAGCTTCGCCACGTCCTCGGCGCGCCACTGGCAACCGTCGTCGCTCGCGACCAGTCGCTCACGTGCGCCCGCACCGGGCAACGTACCGATCGTTATGCCCGGTTGTTCGATCCAGCGCACCAACCGGCCGTCGAGCACGTTGATCGCGCGCTTGCGGAGATTTGTGAGCGCCGCGACGTGCGCGCTCATCGGCTCGAGGTCGCCGGGCAACGCGACGACCGGCCACGGCGCGTGGTCGCCGAGCGTACCGAGCGTGGCTTCGAGCTCGGCCTGCGTCGACCCCATGCCGCCGAGCGTGAGTACGAGATCGGGGGATGCCTTTTCGAGCTCCGCGCGCAGGCGAGCAAGCGCGGCGATCGTGACCGGCGAGGCGTCGGCGGCGTCGGCGATCACGGCGATCGCGACGGTGTCGTCGTTGTCGGTGCGACGCAGCATGTGGCCGCCGAGCTGCCAGTGCCGGTCGCCGGTGGTCAGCGGCGCGTCGGCAAGTGCCGGGGTGTCGAGCGCAGCGCACCGCCATGGTGTACGCGTGTGATCGGCGGCCGCGAGCACGGCTGCGAGCACGTTTCCGATCCGCGGCGCGCTCGGTGCCGGATCGGAGCTACCGCACGCGACCAGCGCGCCGGCGACGAGGATGTGCAGCGAACGCGCGAGAACCAGCGGTGCGCCCCCGAAGTCCGAAGTCCGAAGTCCGAAGCCCGTTACGGAGCGACTTGGCCGCCGGCCTTTTTCCACGCGTCGATCACTTTCGGCGATTCGGCGTACGCGCTCAGCACGTGCGACGGTTTGCGATTGAGCACGTGCGTGAACGACTCGGTGGCGTGCTTGTCGTCTTTGAACGCGAGCTGCGCCTTGCCGAGCAGCAGGCCGACCTCGATCGCCTCGGGCGTCTCGAGATAGTCAGCCTTCGCGACGAGTGGCTCCAGCGTTTCTCGGATCACCTTGAACTCACCGGCGAGCCACGCGGTGCGCGCGAGCGGAAGCACGCGCTCCGCCTCGGTCGCGACCTTGTGTTGTTCGTCGCGGCGTTCCTTCGCGTCGGTATCGAGGGGCGCCGGCTTGCGCACGCGCACCTTGATCATCGGCACGATCACCGATTCGCCCTTCTCGATGCTCGGCTTGTCGAGGAAGTTGTAGCGGCGCAGCACCTCGGCTTGCTTCGGGTCGTTCCAGTACGCTGTCGCGATCGACGCGAGCGTCTCGGTGCCTTGCGCGGTGTGCGTGATCTGGATCGGGATCGAGATCGTCGTGCCGATCGCGGGGGTGTCGCTGACGTCGCGCTCGTTGAAATCGGCGAGTACGACGGCGCGGCGCGCATCGCCGAGGTGGGTTTGCGCGAGCGACTCGAACGTGTCGCCTTTGTCGGTGACGATCTCGCGCGTCACCGGAATCTTCAGGCGCTGGCCGGGCTGCACGCGCTTCTGCTTCAGCTTGTTCTCGGCAACGATCAGCTTCGCCTGTGCGCGATCGCCGTAGTACTCGGCGGCGATTACATCGAGCGTGTCGTCCTGCTTCGCGCGATACGCGACGCTGTTGCCCTGCGCGAACGCGGTGGCGCTCAGCGCAACGCAGACGAGCAGCAGCAGCGCTCTCATTGCGGCACCGTCTTGCCGGGTTTGAGCTTCGCCTTTGTCGCTTCGAAGTCGCAGGTGAGCGACTGCGCGTTGTCCTTCGTATCGGCGACGATCGTGATCGTGCGCTCGACGGGCTCGTACCAATCGTGCTCGAACCGAATCTTGTGCGAGCCCTCGCGGAGCTCGAACGGTTCGCCGATCGGCGTGACACCGACTTCTTTGTCGTCGACGAACACGCGTGCCCACGGATGCGCGTCGATGCGCAGATACCCGCGCTTGCGCTCCTTCGCGAGCAGCGCTTCGGACTGCGGTGTCGCGCTCACCGGCGCGACGTGAATCAGCCCGAGGAAGAGCAGCAGCACGCCGGCGACGATGCCGTGCGCGACGAAGCCGGCACGCACCACGTTGCGCGCCTGCAGATTCGGCTGCTGCAGCGCGCCTGCGCCAGCGCCGAGTGCGGCCGGGTTCAAATACTCCTCGGCCTCGAGCTCGGTGATCACGTTCTGCGCGCGCATGAACAGCACGAGCCGCGCGTGGTGATTCATCTCGACGTGACGCGAGAGGAAGCGCTCGAGCGCCATCACCATGTGCTGCGCGCTGCGCCAGCGATCGCGCGGCTGCTTCTCGAGGCAGCGATCGATGATGTTGTTGAGCTCGCGCGGAACCTCGGGATTCACGGAGCGTGCGCTCTCGTGTTTCTCGAGGCGGATCTTGTGCATCGCGCTCTTGCGTTCGTCCTCGACGAACGGCTTCTTGCCGGTGACCATCTGGTACAGCACGACGCCGAGCGAGAAGATGTCGCTGCGCGCGTCGAGCTTGTCGCCGAGAACTTGCTCGGGGCTCATGTACGCAGGCGTGCCAATGCCGGTGCCTGCTTCGGTGAGATCGCCGAAGCTCTGATCGCGTGCGATGCCGAAGTCCATCACCTTCACGCCACCGGTGCGCGCGATCATGATGTTCGCGGGCTTGATGTCGCGGTGCACGATGCCGCGGTAGTGCACGTAGTCGAGCGCGCGTGCGACCTGCATCGCGATGATCGCCGCGACGTCATATGGAAGGCGACCGCACTTCTCGAGGAGGTCGTACAGGTCGATGCCCTGCACGTACTCCATGACGATGAACATCGCGCCGCGCTCGCGATGGAAGTCGTAGACGTGGATGATGTTTTCGTGCTGGAGGTTCGCGAGACTCTTCGCTTCGCGCTCGAAGCGGGTGACTACGTTTTCCTCCGCAGCGGCGCTGGTCTTCAGCGCCTTGATCGCCACGGTGCGTCCAAGGGGATCCTGGACAGCGCGGTAAACCACTGCCATTCCACCGGAAGCCACCTCTTCGACGATGCGGCAGTTGCCAATGCGTTCGAGCATGGTAACTCTGGCCCTGAGGTTACGACGGTTTGGCGTTGTAACCACCCCGGTTTCCCCCCAATTGTCGTGACCTCGCGTCAGACAAAACGGGAATCGAGGTTGGAGAGGGATCGGGCGGAAAACCGAGATCAATTTGATCTCCAAATTCGCCGCGATGTCGAATGTTTAGGTGGTCGGTGACAGGGTTGGCGGAAAAATATTCGATCGATGTTGACGACTCAAAACTGATCCCGTATAAGCAGCATCCCTCGACGGCACCACGCCTTCGAGACCGACGAGAAGGCACAGCTTTCCGTCGGGATCGGTCTCTGAAAACTGGATAGCAAGTCTGTTACGGAAGATTGTGAGTTTCTGTCTGAGATAGAAACCATTCCACGTCGGACGAAGCCTTCCCCCCGGATGTGCTTCTATCAGCCGACGTAGAGCGGGATTCAAAACTTTTCTATGGAGAGTTTGATCCTGGCTCAGAGCGAACGTTAGCGGCGGGCCTAACACATGCAAGTCGAGCGAGAAAAGGGCTTCGGCCCTGAGTAAAGCGGCGGACGGGTGAGTAACACGTAGGTAATCTTCCCTTGAGCGGGGGACAACGAGCCGAAAGGCTCGCTAATACCGCATACGTTTCCAGAGGCCCCGGTCTTTGGAAGGAAAGCTAGGCCGCAAGGTCCGGCACTCGAGGAGGAGCCTGCGTCGCATCAGCTAGTTGGTGGGGTAACGGCCCACCAAGGCGAAGACGCGTAGCTGGTCTGAGAGGATGATCAGCCACACTGGGACTGAGACACGGCCCAGACTCCTACGGGAGGCAGCAGTGGGGAATATTGGACAATGGGCGCAAGCCTGATCCAGCCACGCCGCGTGAGTG
>DASUFX010000702.1:0-2738 GCA_036274355.1 Kofleriaceae bacterium
GACGGCAACACGACGGCCACCGATGGCTGCAGCGCAACCTGCAACATCGAGCCTGGATTCAGCTGCACGGGTACGCCGAGTGTCTGTACGCCGAACTGCGGAGACGGCGTCGTCGCGGGCAGCGAGACGTGCGATGACGGCAACACCGCCGCCGGCGACGGTTGCAGTGCCAGCTGCGCGCTCGAGCCAGGCTGGAGTTGCCAGATGACCACGTGCGACGAGGTCTGCGGCGACGGCATGATCGTTGGAGCCGAGGCGTGCGACGACGGCGGAACCGTCGATGGTGATGGCTGCAGTGCGACCTGCACGGTCGAGATGCCTCCGGGCTCCCCCGATTCAGGTTGCTGCTCGGCCGGCGGCAATCCAACAGGTTCGTTTGCACTGACGCTGTTCACGTTGGGCATCGTATTGCGTCGCCGTCGGCGCGCGTGATAGCGGTCAACTGATGCGTCGCTCGCTGAGAGCGTCTTGCGATGCGGCCGATCTACACGATTGGGCACTCCGCCCGGACCTACGATGAGCTCGTCGCCGCGTTAACCGCGTGGCACGTCACCACGCTGGTCGATATCCGGCATTTCACGCGCTCGCGCGCGAACCCGCAGTTCAATGCTGCATCACTGCGACGCAGGCTACCTCGCGCTGGGATCGCGTACGTCACGTTGCCCGCACTCGGTGGACGACGCGGGCGCGCGAAGGATGTCGATCCCGATCGCAACGCAGGGTGGACGCACGCGGCGTTCAAGAACTACGCGGACTACGCCGAGACTTCGGCGTTCGCGAAGGCCCTTGCCTCTCTGCTCGCTCGCGCCAAGAACGAGACCTGCGCGATCATGTGCGCCGAGGCGGTGTGGTGGCGATGCCACCGGCGCATCGTCGCGGACTATCTGATCACGCGACGCGTCCCTGTGTTCCATATCTTCACGCCGACGAAGGCCGTGCGCGCTGCGCGGACTCCGTTCGCGAAGCTCGATCGGCGAACGCGCACGCTTCGCTATCCCGCGACGAAGTAGGGCATTTCCCAAGTTCGCCGCTGGTTGCCCCGAAAACGAAACAAGCGGCATTGCTGCCGCTCGATCGGTTTCTCGGGGTTCGTGCGCGAGGGGGGACTCGAACCCCCACACGGTTAAGTACTAGCACTGAACTAGGGCACTTCGGAAGGCGCTCTCGGTGGATGACGCGAGCCGCACGATCTGGGCTATCGCGAGTCCAGAGGTGCGCCAGATGCTCCATACGTTCGCGAGGTGGCCGCCGGATCGCTACCGGGCATGGCTTCTCGACACGCTCGTAAGCGCGCTGCTCGAACCAATGTCGACACAACGCAAAAGACGAAGGAGATGAGCATGGAGAACGAAACCGTTTCGCTTCCCGATCACTCACAGGTGCTCGTCTTTCCGCCTGCGATCCCCGCCACCGGCTTCTTGCTCGGCGTCGTTTTGAACTGGCTCGTTCCGCTTGGTTCGGTGGTCGATGGTCCGCTGCGAACCACGCTGCGCGTTGCCGGTGGCGCAGTGTTCCTACTCGGCATCGCCGGGTTCGCGTGGATGATCGTGACGATGAAGCGAGCCCGCACGCCAATTCACAACGCGCGTACTCCGACGACGCTTGTCCATTCTGGTCCCTTTCGCTTTACACGGAACCCGATGTACCTGTTCGGTTCCATCTGGTATGCGGGCCTCGCGCTCGCGCTCGTCGAACTTTGGTCGCTCGCACTGCTGCCGCTCACCGTGATCACGTTGCACTACGCCGTGGTGCTGCGGGAAGAGGCGTACCTCTTACGTCGCTTCGGCGACGCCTATCGCGACTACCAGGCTCGCGTTCCTCGGTACTGGTGAACCCGGGCAGCCAGCCTCCTCGGCAGCCAGCCTCCTCGATGTCTCGAACTCAGCCTCTGAAGACGACCGGCAGCGCGGCCGGTCCGAGCACATGGAGCGCGCGGCGCGGCGTCCATGGCTCGCTGCTCGCGAGCACCGGCGTGCCGAGCGCGAACAGCTCCTCGAGCACGACGTGCGCCTCGAGCCGCGCGAGCGCCGCGCCGATGCAGTGGTGGATGCCGTGGCCGAAGCCAACGTGCGGATTCGGATCGCGCGCGGGGTCGAAGCGGTTCGGGTCGGGAAACGCCGCCGGATCGCGGTTCGCGGCTCCGAGGGCAACGAGCACGAACGCATCGCGCGGGATCGTGACGCCGTGCAGCTCGACCGCCTGCTTCGTCTGTCGGAACATGATCTGCGCCGGCGAGCGGTAGCGCATGACCTCCTCGACGAACAACGGCAGGTCGCGCGGGACGCCGTACTGCGCAGCACACAGGATCGCGTTCGCGATCAGATTTGTCGTCGTCTCGGTTCCGCCCGCGAGCAACAACTGGAAGAAGCCGAACAGCTCCGCGGCCGTGAGCCGCTCGCCGCCGATCTCCGCGAGCGCGAGGCGCGTGATTAGATCCTCACGCGGCTCGCGCCTCCGCTCGTCGACGAGTGCCGCGACGTACGGCTCGGCCTCGTCGCGCACGCGGTAGTACGCCGCGATCATCTCCTGCGCGGCCAGCCCGCCGACGGCGGCGTAGCTGAGCCCGTTGATGGCATCGGCCCAGCGCACGAAGCGCTCGCGATCGGCGGCCGGGATGCCGATCATCTCTGCGATCACGAGGGTCGGCAGCGGCGTCGCGAGCTCGCCGACGAGCTCGATCTCGGTGCGCCCGGCGAGCAGCTCGCGCGAGAGCTGCCGGATCCGCGGCTCGAGCTGCG
>DASUFX010000703.1:0-7559 GCA_036274355.1 Kofleriaceae bacterium
TCTTCGACAACAACCGCACGAGCACCGTGACGTGGGGGCAGGGCAACGGCGAGATGTGCACGTTCCTCGCGTGGACCGACTCCGAGTACACGTGGACCGGCGGCGTGCTGACGAGCAACACGCAGCCGACGATCACCGACCACGGTGATTACGTCGAGTACGCGTATCCGTGCTCGCCCGTCGGCAAGCTCGTCGAGAACTAGGGATCTTCGCCCGGAACCGGGTCTTCGATCGCGCTCTTGATCGGCTTGTCCGCGAGCAGATCCTTCACCCAACCCTCGAGCGTCAGGTTCTGCGCTTCGATGTCGGAGCCGGCGAACGACAGCACCGTCGTGCAGTGGCTGTCGTTGACGTTGCGCCAGTACGGAATGAAGTAGTGGAGGTTCTTGCGCGTGTCGTAGAGCTTCGTGAACAGCTGCGTGTCCGCGTCCCACATCCGTAGGATTTCGTCCTTCGGCGGGAAGTTGTAGAAGCGCTCGTACGAGTACAGCGAGAAATCCATGTCGCGGCGGAAGTACGTCGTCGCGAGCCGGTCGTTCGGGAACTCGTCCGCGAGCGCGGTGTTGATCGTGCCCATATCTTCAAACGTGAAGCCGGCCGGGAGGTCGGTGCCGATCGAGTCGACGTTCCACGCCTCGCGAATCTTCATGTGCATCGGGCCCGAGTAGCCCGTCGACGGGAACACCGGGCCCGAATCGTCGAGCATGTAGCCCTTCTCGGCGGCTTTGATGCCATTGCGCAGGAAGTGATAGTTCACGACCGAGCCGACGCCGCCGGCCGAGCAGCCGGTGACGAACAGCTTCGGCACGTGCGTGAAGTTCTCGTCGAGCCACGTCGTGATTTCTTCCGTCGCGTGGTGGCCGTCGTGATGGAACTCGACGCTTGCTGTACCGGCTTCGTCAGCGTACGTCGCGACGTTGTTTCCGGTGTGCACGTCGCCCGTGCAGTACGGGATGTAAACGAAGTTCCAGTCGCCGGTCGACACTTCCGGACGATCGCGATTCAGAAACGGCGAGATGAACGGAGCGAGCTTGTAGTGATCGTCGGGAAGACCGTTGACGTTCGCCGCGCCGCGGATGCCGTTCGCGCCGGTGCAGCTGTCGTAGTCCCAGCACGCGCCGCCGGGCTCGAGCACGACGAGCAGGTTGTCGCTCTTGTCGCTGTAGTTGACGAAGAACTTGTACGGCGTGTTGTTGCCGCACACGACGCCCGGTGGTTCGACCTTGATCCACGTGTTGTACGAATCGCGGACCGGGTTGAGGATTTGCTCTTCACTATCACCGCCGCCGCATGCCGCTGCCGCGAGCACGAACCCCAGGAAGATCGACTGCCTCATGGACGCTGAAACTACACGAGGGCCGATTGGCCAGACCAGAACTATCTCGTAGTGAGGCGAATCCACAAACTCGTACCTGCGGAATGCAGCACGGGTTTTAGCCCCGGACCGCGCCCCACGGGTGCTTGCCGAGGACGTCGGCGGCGCGGCGGCGAGCACGTGGATCGAGCTGGCCGGCGATCGCGACTTCGAGCGCAACTCGCAGCTCCCCAACGGTTTGCCAGCGCTCACTCGGCTCCTTGCATAGACCGATCGCGAGCACCGCGTCGACATCAGGATGGAGCTCGGCGAGCGTGCTCGGCTGCTGCGGCATCACGTGCACGGTCTGGTAGAGCGCGTTGTGGAGATCCTTGCCGCCGACGACTGGGCGGCCAGTGAGCCAGCGATACGCGATCGCGCACAGCGCGTAGACGTCGGCGCGATGATCGACGCGCTCGCCGCGCGCTTGCTCGGGCGCCATGTACGCCGGCGTGCCGACGACCTTGCCTTGCGTCAGCGTGCCCGAGTGCTCGTCGAGCGCGGCGACGCCGAAGTCGAGCACCTTCCAGGTCGGTCGTCCCGTCGCGTCGGCGAGGTACAGGTTCTGTGGCTTGAGGTCGCGATGCACGATGCCCTTCGCCCACGCTTCTTCGACTGCCGAGCCGACCTGGTGGAGCATCTCGAGCAGTGTCGACGGCGGCATCTTGCCGCTGCGTAGATGGTGCGCGAGGTCTTCGCCGCGCAAGCGCTCCATCACCAGGTACGGAATCTCGTCGCGCTGATCGCTCGCGGTGAGCACGCGCACGACGTGCGGTGACGACAGCTTCTGCACGGTCGCGACTTCGCGCACGAACCGCTCGCGGCTCGCCGGGTTGCCGAGCTCGCGATGCGCGAGCAGCTTCACCGCCGCGTTCTCGCCGGAGTCGATGTGAAACGCCTCGTAGACCTCGCCCATGCCGCCGCGTCCGATCACGTGGCCGAGGCGATAACCGCCGAACGTGTGATCGGTGAAGCGACCGGCTGCGTCGATTGCGAGTGCGCGATCGAGATCTTGCCGCGCTTCGTGCAGCAGCGCTTCGCGTTGTGCAGCGAGCATCATCGCGTTCTGCATCTTCGCGATCGCCTCGCGGGAAGCCTTGTACGAGCCACGGCCGAGCAGGAACGCGGCGAGGAACCCGACCTGGAGCAGAATGTGCCCGATCGCGACCACGATCGGCGGTAGCTGCGCGCTGACAAGCCCTGGATCTTCGACGATGCCGGCGATGAGCGCGATCGCCATCGCCGCTTGCACGATCGCGTTCGCGAGGAACAACGCGAGCGCCGACTTGAATGACTCACGCCGCGCGAAGAAGTAGAGAATGAGCGCCGGGAACAGCTGCACCGCAGACAGCACGCCGAAGTACAGCGCGGACATGTAGACGGCCGGACCGACCGAGACCGCGAGCTTGAGCAGCACCTTCTCGACCGACTGGCCCGGCCGATCGAGGCGGTGCTCGACGAGCAGCCCGATGATGACCGCCAGCAGGATCGTCGCCGCGAGTGCGATACGCAGCAGCTGCGAGCCGCCGACGAACGGCAGCGTCATCGCGGCCGCAAGCCCGAGGCCGCGCCCGACCCGGATCATGTGGCGCGCCGTATCGAGCTCTTCTTCGCGCAGCGTCGCCATCGCGATCTGCTGCGAGACCTGTGGGCCGGGTGTCGACCCCGCACTCGCCGTTGGTGGCGGCGTACTCAGCGCGGCGGCGCGACGCGCGTGGGCATGCGCGGGCAGAGCATGAGCGGTCGGTGCGGCGGTACCCGCATCGTCGTCATCGTCCTCCCGTTCGACCGCCGGCGCGTCGCCCACGCCACCATACTAGCGCGAGCGGGCCGAGAGCCGAGGCTTGCGACCGGCGCTCAGCCGAGAACTTTGGCGAGCGTCGTACCCATCTCGGCCGGCGTCGCCGCGACGGCGATGTTTGCCGCCTTGAGTGCGGCAATCTTGTCGGCTGCTGCGCCCTTACCGCCCGAGATGATGGCGCCGGCGTGACCCATGCGCTTACCCGGAGGCGCGGTCTGGCCGCCGATGAACGCGGCTACCGGCTTCTTCACGTTCTCTTTGATGAACTGGGCTGCGCGTTCTTCGGAGTCGCCGCCGATCTCACCGATCATGAAGATCGACGACGTGCCCGGGTCCTCGGCGAACCACGACAACGCCTGGATGAAGTCGGTGCCCTTCACGGGGTCACCACCGATGCCAATCGCGGTCGACTGACCGAGACCGAGCTTCGTCAGCTGGCCGACCACCTCGTACGTGAGCGTGCCCGAGCGCGACACGACACCGACGCCACCCGGCTTGTGGATGTAGCCCGGCATGATGCCGACCTTGCACTGACCCGGCGTGATGACGCCCGGGCAGTTCGGGCCGACGAGGACGACGCCCGGGTAGTCACGATCGAGGACGTACTTCACCTTGACCATGTCGCGCGCCGGGATGCCTTCCGTGATCGCGATGATCAGCTCGATGCCAGCGGCGGCCGCTTCGAGGATCGAGTCGGCGGCGAACGGCGGCGGTACGTAGATGACGCTCGTGTTCGCACCGCGCTGCGCGACCGATTCGGCGACAGTGTCGAACATCGGCACCTTCTCGAGGCCTTCAACCTTCGCGCCGCCTTTTCCGGGCGTGACGCCGGCGACGACGTTCGTGCCGTATTCGACCATCTGCTTGGCATGGAACGCACCGGCCGAGCCGCTCATGCCCTGAACGACCAGACGCGTGTTGTGTCCGACGAGAACGCTCATTACTTCTTGCCTCCGGCCGCCGCGACGGCTTTCTGCGCGCCATCAGCCATGTCGGCCGCGGACGTGATGTTAAGCCCGCTCTCCGCGAGCATCTTCTTGCCGAGCTCGACGTTCGTGCCTTCAAGGCGAACGATGAGCGGCATCTTCAGGCCAGTCTCCTTGACCGCTGCGATCACGCCTGCCGCGATCGTGTCGCACTTCATGATGCCGCCGAAGATGTTGACGAAGATCGCCTTCACCTCGGGGTCACTGGTAATGATCTTGAATGCGGCGGTGACCTTCTCCGCGGTCGCGCCGCCGCCGACGTCGAGGAAGTTCGCCGGCTGACCGCCATAGAACTTGATGATGTCCATCGTCGACATCGCAAGCCCGGCGCCGTTGACGAGGCAGCCGATGTTGCCGTCGAGCGAGATGTAGCTGAGGTCCCACTTCTTCGCTTCGATCTCCTGCGGATCCTCTTCGTTGAGATCGCGCCACTCCTCGAGCTCGGGATGGCGGTACAGCGCGTTGTCGTCGAAGTTGATCTTTGCGTCGAGCGCGAGGACCTTGCCGTCCTTCGTCGAGATCAGCGGGTTGATCTCGAGGAGCGAGCAATCCATCTCCTCGTAGCAACGCGTGAGCGCCTTGAGGAACTTACCGAGCTCGTTGGAGAGCTTGCCGGTCATGCCGAGCTGCTTCGCGAGCGTGCGCGACTGCCAGTCCTGCCAGCCGGTCGCCGGATCGATCGCTTGCTTGAGGATCTTCTCCGGATGCTTCGCGGCGACTTCTTCGATGTCCATGCCGCCTTCGGTCGACGCCATCACGGTCACGCGACCGGTCCCGCGATCGAGCAGCATGCCGAGGTAGTACTCGTGCTCGATCGCGAGCCCTTGCTCGACGAGCAGCCGCTGCACCTTCTTGCCCTCGGGGCCGGTCTGCGGCGTCTTCAGCTGCATGCCGAAGATCTGTTTCACGGCGGCTTCGGCATCGGCGCGCGTCTTCGCGACCTTCACGCCACCGCCCTTGCCGCGACCACCGGCGTGGATCTGCGCTTTCACCACGACGACGTCGGTGCCGGCTTGCTGCTGCACCTTCGGAATCGCAGCAATCGCTTCTTCCGCGCTCATCGCCGGAATGCCGATCGGAACCGGCACGCCGTACTTCTGGAACAGCTGCTTGCCCTGGTACTCGTGAATCTTCACGAGCGCCGGTTTATCACATCAAAGCTCTAACAGGATCGGACTGACGCCCGCTCCATAGCGACCGTCGTCGTAGGGGATACCGACGGTCTTCTCGAACGGGAACGGAATGCACGTCGGTTTGCTGTCGCCTGTTGGCCGCGCACACACGGTGTAGCGGACTCCGTCGGAGTTCCCGGTAATTACTGCGTGGCGATCGCCGGTGCGATAGGTGTCGCGGCCCGCGTCGGTGTTGTCGGCGCCGATCGGGTACAGCTTGCTGGTTGCAACATCGGGCGCGCTTGCGAGGAGCGCCTCGAGTTGCGCCGCTGATTCGGGGGCGTGCTCGCCGCGAATCACCCACGCGCGTGCGCCGTCGTCGAAGTGGGTCTTCGCCCTGACGATAATCTCGATCGCTTGGCCGTACGACCACGTGATCTGCTTGGGGTTTGCGCCCGCGATGATCGTGCGCTCACCGGTGCCGGCTGGGCCGTGCGTGCCATAGACATGCGGACCGGGCGGTAGACCGCCGAGGTCGAACGAGCCGTCCTTGTCGACCGGCGCCCGCAGCTCCCACGCGTGATCGTGCGCAGTCGTGTACCGGGCGAATACTTGGACGTCAAACAAGTTCAGGCTCTCGACCTGACCCGACACGGTCACGGTTGGCTCGAGCTTCAACGCCGGCGGCTTGTCCCCGACCAGCTGCGGCGCCGATCGCGCACCTTTGGTCTCGGCCATGATCATCCAGTCGGGATTCGCGCGGATCATGAACGTACCGTCGCTCTCGACGCGGACCAGGTCACCGGTCATCTCGTGCGCGTTCATCACGAGCCGCTTCGCGTGGCCGGTCAGCGAACCCTGCCACGCGACGACGATCGCAGCTCCGGCATTCTCGCCGACAACGCGGCCCTTGATGAGCTGTGCCGACGCGAGCTTCGGTTCGGTCGCGTTGTTCGCCTGCTGGATCCGGTAGAGCTCTTTGTAGTCGCGGCGCGCGAACGCGACCTTCGCACGCACGTCGTCGAGCTGGGGCAGCCGCGGCAGCTTCGCGGCTTCGAGGGCGTCGAGGCCGCGGCGCGCGGCGAACAGTGCGTCGTCGAGTGCGCGATCGTCGCCGCGCATCAGATAGACCTCGGCCTCGGTCGCAGCGGCGAACGCCGAGCGCTGGACGTCGCCGATCTCGTCGAACTGCTTGCGCGCTTCGGTGATGAGGCGCAGCGCCTCGTCGTAGCCAGTCGGATAGCGATTCCATTGCGCCGCGTGTGCATAGGCGAGGGCCGCGAGCAGCGAGCGCGCGCCGAGGAGGAGTGGGTCGCCACCGGCGGCATTCGTGGCCTTCGTGATTCGCACGGTCAGCTCGCCGTGCAGCGGCGCTTCCCGCGTCTTGGGATCCTTCATCCCGGGCGGTGCAGCCGCGTGTGGATTCTCGAGCTCGGCGAGCGACGTGTCGAGCAAGCCAAGATACGCCGAGCCTTCGAGCCGCACGTCGCGTAGCTCGGGGTCGCGCGGCAGGCTCGCGAGTGCGCGCTGGTAGGTCGCGCGTGCGAGCGTCGTCTCGCCGAGGCGCACGTATTGGCTCCCCGCCGGAACCAGCACGAGTGGCGCGAGCGGCGGCCAGTCGAGTGGCTTCGCTTCGGCGAGCAGCGCGTCGATGGCAGCACCGAGCTGTGGAGCCGGCACGCCGCGCAGCGCGAAGCCACGGCCGATGAGGTGCAGGATCTTGTCGCGGCGAGGCTGATCGCGTGGAACACCGGGCGGCGCGAGCGGCGACGCGGTTTCGCAGCTCGCGACGGTAGCCAGCGCGTCGCGCGGCTCGAAGACGTTCAGCACCTTGGCGTCGACGTCGCCGAGCATCGTCGTGATCGCAGCCGCCTGGTCGCGAATACCTTCGAGACACGCGATGCGTTGGCGCGCGATCTTCGCCGGGCGCTGGCGGCACGCCTTTGCGTAGCTCTCGACCCAGCGGTCGCGGTAGCGGTCGAGCTGCTCGCCGATGCGCTCGACGTTCGCCGGGGTCGTCTTGCGCGCCAGCGCGCTGCGAACCGCAGGCGACCACGCCTCGACGAACTGACGATCCGGATCGTCGCAACCAGTCTTCGAGCGGTCACCGGCGCGCATCATGAACACACCGACGCCGATCGCGACGAGGAGCGCGCTCGCGACGAGGGTGACGATCAGCCGCTTGCGTCGTGCCGGTTGTGTGCCCGCGCGCTCGAGCGCGTCGAGCAGATCCTCCATCGACGACCAGCGCGCACTCGCGGCCGGATCTAATCCGCGCGTGAGCACGGCGCGCACTTCGCTCGGCA
>DASUFX010000704.1:0-2777 GCA_036274355.1 Kofleriaceae bacterium
GACGCGATCGCGCGCGGACAGCGCCACGTTGATGATCCACAGCAGCAGGAAGCCGAAGATCGCGAGCAGCGCGACCGAGCCGGCGAAGCCCCATTCCTCGGCCCACACCGAGTACGGGAAGTCGGTCCAGTGCTCGGGCACGAAGTTGAACTGGTTCTGCGTGCCGCCGAGGAAGCCCTTGCCCCAGATCTTGCCGGAACCGACCGCGTAGACCGACTGCTGGGTGTGCCAGCACAGCTTGCTCGGCGCGACGCTGCAGTCGACGAACGCGAGGATCCGGTTCTTCTGGTAGTCGTGCATCTTCTCCCAGAGGATCGGAATCGCGAGCAGGCCGGCGGTCGTGATGTAGACCATCGGCCACACGTTCGGCATCGCGAAGTAGCCGACGGTGAGCACGAGCAGCGTGAGCAGAACGGCGGTGCCGAGGTCGGGCTGCACCGCGATGAGCACGATCGGAATCAGGAACACGCCGAGTCGGATCGCGAGCAGGCGCGGCGTGTAGCTCGACTCGTTGCTGTCGGCGAACACGCGCGCGAGCGTGAGGATGACCATCACCTTCACGAGCTCTGATGGCTGCAGGCGCACGCCCGGTAAGTGGATCCAGCGATAGGTGACGCCGTGGGTCTCGTCGCCTGTCGAGCCGACGAGGCGCGCGACGATCAGCATGATGATCGCGATACCGAGCCCGCCCCACGCGAGGCGAACCAGCGTGCGGTAGTCGATCACCGTCATGATGACGAAGCCGATCGCACCGACGATCATCCACTGGACCTGCGCCTCGAACTTGGCCTGATGGCGCACGCCGCGGGTCGCGGAGTACAGGTTGAGAAGGCCGATCGCGCACAGCGCGACGATCGTGAGGATCAGCGGCCAATCGACCGCGGCGCGGAAGCGACGCCAGCGCGAGACGCCGACGGTGGCGCGCGGCAGCTGCAAGCCGAGGCCCTTCACGGCTCCACCTTCCTGCGCTCGCCCTGCTTCTTGAGCATCGCGCGCGTCGGAATGCGCGTGCGTGTCTCCTCCTGATCGTTGCGAGGATCGCGCGGCATCTTCTTCGGCACGATCGGCGGCGGCGGTGTCGCCTTCGGATCGCCCTTCTGCTTGCGGAAGTAGTACGTGTCGAGGATGCGCTCGGCGATCGGCCACGCGATCGTGCCGCCCGCGCCGCCATGCTCGACCATCACGACGATCACGAGCTCGGGATCTTCAGCGGGCGCCCAGCCCGCGAACCACGCGTGCGACGCGTTCGGGTTCCAGCGCTCGAGGTCCTTGTCGTTCTGGGAGTCCTTGTGGTGCTTCTTGACCTCGGCGGTGCCGGTCTTGCCCATCACCTTCACGACCTGGCTGATGCCGTGGTCGTACGCGGTGCCGCCGGGCTCGTTGTTCACCTTCCACATGCCCTTCTTCCAGGTGTCCATCGCGTCGGGCGGCACCTTCACCGTGCGCGCGACCTTGGGGTCGTACGACACGATCGTGCGGCCGTCGTACGACTCGACTCGCTCGACGACCTGCGGCACGTAGACCGAGCCATTGTTCGCGAGCGACGCGTAGGCCATCGCCATCTGCATCGGCGTGACCTCGACGTCGCCCTGCCCGATCGCCGCGTTCGTCGCGAAGCCGATCTTGTAGCGGCCGTTCTTCTCGTACCAGGCCTTCGTCGGAATGCGGCCGCCGGAATCGCCGTTGATGCCGAGGTTCGTCGGTGTCCCGAGACCGAACGACGTCGCGACCTCGGCGATGCGATCGAGGCCGATGCGCTGCGCGAGGTTCCAGAAGTACACGTCGCACGACTTCTGGATCGCCTTGAGCAAGTCGACCTTCTCGTGCGTGCCGTGGCAGCGGAACCGCGTACCCGCGAGCTCGTACTCGCCGGTGCAGAACATCGATTCGTCCTCGGCGGCCTGGCCGTCTTCGAGCGCGGCAAACGTCGTGACGAACTTGAAGATCGAGCCCGGCGGATACGTCGCGCGCAGCGTCTTGTCGATGAACGGCTTGCGCGGGTCCTGCATCAGCAGCGTGTACTCGGCGTGCGTCAGGTGGCCGGTCATCACGTTCGGATCGAACGACGGCTTGCTGACGAGCGCGCGCACGCGCCCGGTCTTCACTTCGACGACCACGACTGCCGCTGCCGCAACGTGACTGACCGACTTCTCGGCGAGCCGCTGCAGGTCGCTGTCGATCGTGAGGATCAAGTTGGCGCCCGGCACCGGCTCGACGATGCCTTCGCCGTGGATCAGGTCGGCGACGGTCTTGTTGTCGAGGCGTTGGCCGCGCGCGTCGACGGCGTAATGCTCGACGCCGCGCTTGCCGCGCAGGTAGTTCTCCCACGCGCTCTCGAGGCCGTAGCGACCGACGAGATCGCTCGTGTCGTAGCCCTGCGCGGTGAGCCGATCGGCCTCCTCCGCGGTCATCTGCGTCATGTAGCCGACGAGGTGCGCCGCGAGATCGCCCTGCGGGTAGTAGCGGTACGGCTCGTGATGCACCTCGACACCGGGCAGTCGCGAGCGCGCTTGCTCGACGAGCGCGGCCCGATCGCGTCCCTGATCTTCGAGGATCAGGATGCCTTCCTTCGGGTCGCGCTTCTTGCCGAGCGCGAGCCGCTCGTCGATCTTTGCAATCTCGTCGTCGGACAGACCGAGCATGCGCGCGAGCTCGGCCTTGATGTCATCGGTGAGCTTCGAGGGCGTCGCGTAGATGTTGAACGCAGGCCGGTTGTCGGCGAGCGCGGTGCCGTGCGTGTCGAGGATCTTGCCGCGCACGCTCGGCAGGTAGCGTTC
>DASUFX010000705.1:0-7393 GCA_036274355.1 Kofleriaceae bacterium
GTCGGTAGCGCGACCTATGTCGCCGCGAACGGCGAGCTGCCATTCAAGCTCGTGCCCGACGGCACGTATCGGTTCGTCGATCTCTCGGACGGCGACGGCAACTTCGCGACGATCGACTACGGGGAGCCCGGCGACACCCCAACGTTGTATGTCGGCCAGCAGCTGACGCTCGCCGATCTTCAGATCAGAGGCGGCGAGGTCGGTCCGCCGCGCGACGAGACAATCCGCTCGACGCGGCTCGCGTGCCCGAACTGCAACGGTCCGATCGAGCTGCACTCGCCCGACATTCTGCGTGCGGCGTGCGGGTACTGCAGCACGTTGCTCGACGTCAACGCGGGCGCGCTCGCCGTCATCGGCAAGGTGCGCAAGGCGTCACCGCGGATTCCGCTCGGTACGAAAGCGAAGTTCTCCGAAGGCGAGATGACCGTCATCGGTTACGTCGAGCGGCTCGCCCAGGTCGAAGGCGAGTGGTACCCGTTCGAGGAGTACTTGCTGTACGAGCCTGCGGTCGGATTTCGCTGGCTCGTCAATTCCGATGGCCACTGGAGCTACGTGCAGCCAGTCGCGGTTGGCGCCGTCGAGTACCAGGGTGAGGGCGTCAAGTACGATGGCGTGAAGTTCCGGCTGTTCCAGGGCGCACAGCTGCGGGTCGACACCGTGCTCGGCGAATTCTACTGGAAGGTCGAGGCCGGCGAGGAAGTGTGGGGCGAAGACTTCATCGCGCCACCGGCGATGCTGTCGAAGGAAACGTCAAACCAGGAAGAGAACTGGTCGCTGTCGACGTACCTGAAGCCGCGCGAGCTGTCCGCTGCGCTCGGCGACAAGCCCGAGTTTCAGTTCGGCGGCGGCACTGGTGTCGCCCCGAACCAGCCCGATCCTGCGGGCGCTGCAGCGACGCCGCTCACGCTCGCGTTCCTCGCATTGCTCGTACTCGGCATCGTCTTCGCGGCGATCGCGCCGGCGAGCGAGAAGTACACGAGCGTCGCGCAGATTCCGGCCGGCACGTTCACGCCGCCGCCGGAGACCGAGCCCGCCACGGATGTGAACCCGCCGAACGTATTCTTCTCCGAGCCGTTCGAGCTCGAAGGCGGCAAGAACGTCGAGCTCGGCTTTCGCGCCAGCCTGAGCAACGACTGGGCGTACGTCGTCGCGTCACTGGTCAACGTCGCGAGCGGCGACGTCGTCACGGTCGACGCGAGCATGGAGTACTACTCCGGCGTCGACGACGGCGAATCGTGGTCGGAGGGTAAGGAGTACGATACCGAGGTCGTCGGGCCGGTGACGGCAGGCCAGTACGTGTTGCGACTCGAGATGCAGCACGGCGCAACGTCGGGCGAAGTGCCACTGACCGTTCGTGTGCGGCAAGGCGTGTTCCGCGGCAAGTACCTCTACTGGTCGATCTTCGTGCTCGGGATTCCGTTCCTCATCCTCGGCATCTATTCGTACTCGCTCGAGCGGAAGCGCTGGTCGAACAGCACGCAGGGCACGTCGAGCATGCCGAAGACACCGCTCGTGATCGTCGTCGGGGGCATCGTGCTGTTGCTCACCGGCATCGTCGCCATCATCAAAGCCATCGCGGAGTCATCCAGTGACTGAAGACGCAAAACGTCCACCTGATCGGCCGGTCGTGCCGCGCCCGAAGCGGTCGCTGTTGACCGCGTTCGCGCTCGGCTTCTCGGTGCTCGTCGTCGGTGGCTACACCGCGCTCGCGATTACACAGCGTGAGCTCGGCAATGAAGATCGCGACGCGATTCCGGCGAGCGTGCGGTCATCGCCGGGCGGCTACCGCTCCTACAGCTTTTGGCACGTCGGTTACCACGGAGGGAAGTGATGAAGCTCGACAACCTGGGCGAAGCAGCTGCCTCGTCAGCCATTTTCGCAGGCATCGGCCTGGTCGTATTCGGCCTCGCGTTCTGGATCATGAACAAGCTGGCGCCGTTCTCGATCAAGAAAGAGATCGAGGAGGATCAGAACACTGCGCTGGCTATCATCATGGCCGGAGTGATCATCGGTGTCAGCCTCATCATCTCCTCTGCCATCGCCGGTGGCTGACTCGGCGCCGCCGATCCGCGCGACCGCGTTGTATCTCAACGTGTTCGTCGTCGCGATCTGCGGCCTTGTCTACGAGCTGCTCGCCGGCACGATGGGCAGCTATCTGCTCGGCGATTCGGTCACCCAGTTCTCGCTCGTCATCGGTTTGTATCTGTCGGCGATGGGCGTTGGCGCATGGCTATCGCGCCGGCTCGACACCGAGCTCGCGAAACGCTTTCTCGAGATCGAGCTCGCGGTCGCAGTGGTCGGCGGCGCCTCGGCGCCGGTGTTGTTCATCGCCTTCGGCTCGGTCGTTCACTTCCAGGTCGTGCTGCTCGCATTCGTGTTCGCGATCGGCGTGCTCGTCGGTCTCGAACTGCCGCTGTTGATGCGACTGCTCGAAGGGCAGGTCGCGTTCAAAGACATTGTCTCGCGCGTGCTGACGTTCGATTACATCGGCGCGCTCGCCGCCGCGTTGATGTTCCCGCTCGTGCTCGTGCCCCACCTCGGGCTCGTGCGGTCGTCGCTCGTGATGGGCAGTGCGAACGCAGCGGTCGCGCTATGGGGCACGTGGCTGCTCGCGCCGCGCCTCGGCAAGCGCGCGATCGTCAGCGTGCGCGTGCGCGCGATCCTCGTGCTGCTCGGCATGCTCGTCGCACTTGCGTTTGCCGACGTGTTCACGTCATGGGCGGAGGAGGAGATGTTCGCCGACCCGATCGTGTTCAGCGAGACCACGCCGTACCAGCGGATCGTTGTCACGCAAAACCGTGCCGGCTTTCAGCTGTTCCTCAACGGCAACCTCCAGTTCTCGTCGGCGGACGAGTACCGGTATCACGAAGCGCTCGTTCATCCCGCCATGGCATCCGCCGACGCGCCGCCGAAGAAAGTGCTCGTGCTCGGTGGCGGCGACGGCCTCGCGTTGCGCGAGATCCTCGCGCACCCATCGGTCGAGCAGGTCACGCTCGTCGATCTCGATCCCGCGATGACCGGACTGTCGAAGAAGATCCCCGCGCTCGCCGTGCTCAACCGCGCGTCGTTCTCCGACAAGCGCGTCACCGTCATCAACGATGACGCCTCGGTGTGGATCGACGAGCACCCTGGGCTCTACGACGTGATCATCGTCGACTTCCCGGACCCGAACACGTTCGCGCTCGGCAAGCTCTACACGAAGTCGTTCTATAGGCGCTTACTCGCGCATCTGTCGCCGGGCGGCGCGGTCAGCATCCAAGCAACGTCGCCGCTGTTCGCGCGCAAGTCGTACTGGTGCATCGTCGACACGGTGCAGGCGGCAGGCTTCGTGGTGAAGCCGTACCAGGTCACCGTGCCGTCATTCGGCGTCTGGGGCTACGTGCTCGCGCGGCGCGTGCCGTTCGAACCGCCGACCGACGTGCCAAACGTCGCGCTCCGCTACCTCAACGCGAGCGCGCTCAGAGCGATGTTCGAGATGCCGGGCGACATGACCGCGGTGCCAGTCGAGATCAACCAGCTCGATAACCAAGCGCTCGTTCGTTACTACGAGCGCGAATGGCGGAAGTACGAATGACCTCCACGCGGCGCGACTTCATCGCGATGATGCTGGGCGCGCCGCTCGCGATGGCGTGTCGTGGTGCACGGCCGCAACCGCTGCCGCCCGGGACGCTCGTCGACACCGGAATGGCGCGTGCTCACGCAGCAGTTCGCGACGGAACGGTGCCAACAGTCACTGCGTGGCGCCAACAGCACGTCGTGATCGTCGGTGGCGGCGTCGCCGGCCTCGGTGCGGCGTGGGAGCTGCGGCGACGCGGCATTCGCGACGTGCTCGTGCTCGAGCTCGACGATGTCGTTGGTGGCACCGCGCGCGGCGGTAGCTCGAGCGTGACGCCGTATCCATGGGGTGCGCACTACATCGTCGCGCCGCAGCGCGACCAGGTCGATCTCACCGCGCTGCTCCGCGAGATGAATGCGATCGAGGACGTCGCCGCCGATGGCACGCCGATCGTCGACGAGCAGCTGCGCTGCCGCGAGCCCGAGGAACGCGTCTGGTATCTCGGCCGCTGGTGGGACGGGCTCTACCTCGAGGCCGGTGCGAACGCGGACGATCGCAAGCAGCTCGCGCGCTTCAATGCCGAGATCGACCGCTGGTCCGCGTGGCGCGACGGGCAGGGCAGGCGCGCATTCACGATTCCGCGTTCACTTGGCAGCGACGACGCGACGGTGCGCGCACTCGATCAACAATCGTTCGCCGCATGGCTCGATGCCCACGGCCTCACGTCGCCCCGGTTGCGCTGGCTATGCGATTACGCGTGCCGTGATGACTACGCGCTGACCGCGGCGCAGACGAGTGCATGGGCCGGCATCTTCTATTTCGCTGCCCGCCAGAGCGCGCCTGGCGTCGACGCGCAACCGGTCGTCACGTGGCCCGACGGCAACGGCGCGCTCGTGCGTCACCTCGCGACTGGAGCGACGATCGAGCGTGGCGTCGCTGTCGTCGACATCGATGCCGCGGCCGACGGCGTACGCATCATGGCAGTTGGCCCACAGGGGCCGGTCGGGATCCGCGCCGATGCCGTGATCGTCGCGGCGCCGGCGTTTGTCGCGAATCGCATCGTGCGTAGCAGGCGCGGCCAGCGAGCCGGCGACTATGGCGCATGGGCGGTGGCGAACGTTCATTTGCGCGCGCGCCCGATCGAGCGGGGTCGCGGAGCGCCGCCTGCGTGGGACAACGTGTTCCGCGACAGTCCGAGCCTCGGCTACGTGAGCGCGACGCACCAGCGCGGCCGCGATCGCGGCGCGACCGTGTGGACCTGGTACTACCCGTTCACCGACGAGGACAGCACCTCGGTGCGCAAGAAGCTCGCCGGCGCAGGCTACGCCGAGTGGGCCGACACCGTGCTCGCCGATCTCGCACGCGCGCATCCCGACGTCCGCGATCACGTCGATCACATCGAAGTCGCGTTCTGGGGGCACGGCATGGTGCGCCCGCGCATCGGCTCGGTGTGGAGCGATTCGCTTGCGGCTCGTGCACGGCCGATCGGCCGCATTCATTTCGCGCACACCGATCTATCCGGCCTTGCAATCTTCGAGGAGGCGTTCGATCACGGGCTGCGCGCGGCGCGCGAAGTCGCGGAGGTCCTGCGCGCATGAATCCGAGCAGCAAGTGGCTGTTCTCGGCGCCGCTCGATCTCGCCGTGTTCGGCGGCACCGCGCTCGTCGCGCTCGTGCTCGTGGCGCTCGCGCCCGCGCTCGGCATCCACAACGACACGCCCGAGTGGTCATGGATCATGGGCGTGCTGCTTGTCGACGTCGCGCACGTCTGGTCGACGACGTTCGTCGTGTACCTCGATCCCGTCGAGTGGAAGCGCCGGCCGCTGCTCTACGCGCTCACGCCGCTCGCCGCGTTCGCGATCGGCGTCGCGCTCTACGCGTGGGGGCCAGGTCCGTTCTGGCGCGCGATCGCGTATCTCGCGGTCTATCACTTCATTCGCCAGCAGTACGGCTGGGTGATGATGTACCGCGGCCGCAACGGCGAGCGCGATCAGCTCGGCCGCCACCTCGACGGCGCCACGATCTACCTCGCGACGATCTATCCGCTCGTCTGGTGGCACGTGCATCTACCGCGGGGCTTCGCGTGGATGCGCACCGGCGATTTCCTGACCGGCCTGCCGCCGTGGATCGCGGACGCGACCGGCCTCGTCTACCTCGCGCTGCTCGCGATCTACGTCGGTCGCGCGCTCGCACAGCTCGTGCGCCGCCAGTCGGTCTCGTGGGGCAAGCACCTCGTCGTCGCCACGACCGCCGCCTGCTGGTACGTCGGTATCGTAGCCACGAACACCGACTACGCGTTCACGATCACGAACGTGCTGATCCATGGCGTGCCGTACATGGCGCTGGTGTTCATCTATGCGCGCAACGCCGCACGCGAACCGGGCGCGACCAGCGGCGCGAATGCGCGACTGCTTCGCGGCGCTCGCGGCATCGTGATCTTTCTCTCGACGCTCTGGCTGATTGCCTACGTCGAGGAGATGGTGTGGGACCGAGCACTGTGGCACGACCGCGAGTGGCTATTCGGCTCCGGGATCGACGTCGGCACCGGCGCGCTCATCCTCGCACCGCTCCTCGCAGTGCCACAGCTTACCCACTATTTCCTCGACGGTTTCCTGTGGCGCCGCCGTGCGAACCCGCGCCTGGGCCGGTTGCTTTGACATAGACTGGAGCCATGGGGCGTAGCCTTCTTGCGTTCGCGTTGGTGATGGCAATGGTTTCGGTCGGCGCCGCGCAGCCACCACCGCCAGCCGCTGACAACGAGCAAGCGCAGTTCGACGCTGCCTTCGACGCGATGGTGCGCGGAGACTTCGGGGCCGCGTCGGAGGGCTTCAAGCTGCTCTCGGTCAGTGCTCTCACCCCGGAGCGCCGTGCATCGTCCACCGAGCTCGCTCGCCTAGCCGACGAGCTGATCGCACGCGGCGGTAAGCTGTCGTTCAGCACGGCGCCGCCCGGCCTTCCTGCTGCCGCACCGGTTGCCCCGGTCACTGCGCCGCCGAATGCGGTCGTCGCGGTCTCCGAAGACGACGCGAAAGACGGTGGTCGCGCGAGCTTCGTCATCACGACGACGATGGCCTCGTTCTACAGCGGCTTCGTGCTCGTCGATCTGCTCGACACCGGCGACGACGCCCGCGTCAGCACCGGTGTCGTGATGGGCGCAACCGCCGCCGGCGTGCTCGGCTCCGTCTATGGCACGAAGGACCGTGACATGACCGGTGGCATGGCGGACGCGTGGGGGCTCGGTCTGTTCGCCGGCGTCGGCAACGCGCTGCTGCTGTCGGAGCCACTCGGCCTGTTCGACGGCACGAACGCGAGCGAGCATGTGAACCTGTTCGTGCTCGGGGCCGGTTGGGGCGTCGCAACAGCCGGCTTGCTCGTCGCCGACAAGATCCGGCCGACGCGCGGCCAGGTCACCGTCGTCGAGACATTCGGCTTGATGGGGGTCTCGTCGACGCTGCTGTCGCTCGCGATCCTCCAGCCCGACAACCTCGACGGCGACAGTGCCCTCACTGTTACGGCGGCCGGTCTCGATGGCGGTCTCGCCGCCGGCGCGATCTTCGGCGACAAGCTCGATTGGTCGCACTCGCGTGCGCGCCTCGTCGAGCTGAGCGCGTTCCTCGGCGGGCTCGCCGGCGTCGGCACGTCAGTCATGCTGCTTTCTGATAGCGGCAGTGACGACACCTTTCGAGCCGCCGCGGGCATCACGCTCGCCGGCTTGTGGGGCGGCTTCGCGCTCGGCACGCACCTGACCCGCAACATGCAGCCGGACTACCGCTTCCGCCGCGGCTCGACCGCGATGATCGCGCCGACGTCGATCCGCAACGCGCCCGGCCTTGCACTG
>DASUFX010000706.1:0-3608 GCA_036274355.1 Kofleriaceae bacterium
GCGCGTCGGAATCTGATCCTTCCAGCGCTCGAGTGCACTGCGCGCGTACGATGCCGTCGTCGTCGGCGAGGCGCCGCGCTCGATCAGCAGTCTGGCGATCTCGATCGCGTTCGGGTAGTAGCCCGGCTGCGTCGCGGCGAGTGCCGTGCCGAGGCACGCGACGTGATGCACGTCAGCGCCAGCATCGAGCAGGATCTTGACGCAGTCGATCGCGTCCTGACGCACCGCCTGGATCAGAGCGGTCTCGCCGGTGTAGTTCTGCTCCTCGAGGCCCGCGCCAGCCGCGAGCAATGCGCGTACGCACTCGGGGTGGTTCATGCGTGCTGCTTCGCCGAGCGGCCGGTAGTACGGCGCGCCGCGCACGCAGCCGGGCGTGTCGTCGTTGTAGAGCTCGCCATCGCTGCCGTCGAGCAACGCGCCTTGTGCGATCAACTGCTGCAGCCGCTCCAGGTCACCGTTGAGCGCTGCTTCCCCGAGCTCGGAACGTGACATGCGGCGATTGTAGCGAACCAGCGCTCAGGGAATGCGCCAGCCGTGACTATAGATGTTGCAACGAGATCCGCGCACGAAGCCGGCGAGCGCGACGTTGAACCGCTCGGCGAGCTCGATCGCGAGCGACGACGGTGCGGATACGCTCGCGACGATCGGCACGCCAAACATGATGGCCTTCTGGACAAGCTCGTAGCCGGCGCGGCCGCTGAGGAACAGCACGTGCTTGCTCGGATCGACGAGCTTGCCGCGCGTGGTCTCGGCGAGCGCCCAGCCGACGAGCTTGTCGACCGCGTTGTGGCGCCCGACATCCTCGCGCGACGCGATCAGCGCGCCGCTCGTCGAAAACAGACCCGCGGCATGAAGGCCACCGGTATCGCCAAACACGTCCTGCGCCGCGCGCAGCGTGTCGGGCAGCTTCGCGAGCACGCCGCTGTCGATCGAGGTGTCTGCGGTGACCGACTGCGCGCGCAACTCTAGATCCGCGATCGCGACGCGGCCGCACACGCCGCACGCCGCACTCGCGAGCAGCCCGCGCCCCGCAAACGCGGTCGCGTCGACGTCGACATCGATCGCGTCCTCGTCGACCTGCGCGAGCGCGCCCGCGGCAACGGACTCTGCGTGCAGGAGACCGCGCACGAGCTCGAGGTCGTGCCCCGGCGTACGCATCACCGTCGCGACCGGCACGCCGCGCGCGCGAATCTGCAGCGGTGCCTCGACGACGACGCGATCGGTGTCCGATTTTCGGACAGTCGCATCGATGCGTTCGACATAGATATCGCGGGTCGTTGTCACGGTGAGGTTGTATAGTGCGCGAGCGATGGGCGTCGAGTCACAATCGGATCCAGTCTCGCAACCGATCACGCTGCGATTGCACCGCGTCCGGGGTGAACAGGTCATTCTCGACGGTGACCTCGCCCGGCTTTATGGGATCCCGACGAAACAGCTCAATCAGAACGTGAAGCGACACAGCGAGCGGTTTCCGCCGGATTTTGCGTTTCAGCTCACGCTGGACGAGTGGCGCTACGTCAGAGACGGCGCGCCGAAGCGTCGAGGCCGTGGTGGACTCGGGCACCCACCGTACGCCTTCACGGAGCAGGGCGTACTGATGCTCGTTGGCATCATGTGCGGTAGGCGCGCAACGGCAATCTCGATCGAAATCCTGCGAGCATTCGCGGCGAGGCGCGACGGCGAGCTCGAATCGGTGTGGGATTGGGGGAACGGCCTGTTCACGGACCTCGAACGAATCGAGCTCGTCGAGAAGGCGTTGTTCGGCGACGAGCCCGGTACGGTGACCTACTTCATTCAATCGGGCACCAACGGTCCGATCAAGATCGGCGTAACGACGAACTTCTCGTCGCGGTTCCGGAGCCTGGAAATGAGCTCGCCTACTCCGTTGCGCGTCCTCGGCGTTGTTCCAACCGACATCGAGGACGAATGCCATGTCGCGCTTCACGAATGGCGTCTGCACGGTGAATGGTTCAAACCCGACGCGGAGGTTCTTACGTTTATTCGGCGCAGGCTCCCCATGAGGCGAAGTGTCAATTAGGATGCCGCCCGTGAAAGACCGCGTGTTCCGCGATCCAGTGCATGGACTCATCGAGTTCAAAGGCGCGGATCGGCCGATCGCGGACCTGCTCGACACGCTCGCAATGCAGCGCCTGCGCCGCATCAAGCAGATGGGCTTCGCGTGGCTCGTGTATCCGGGCGCCGAGCACTCGCGCTTCGGTCATGCGCTCGGCGCGTTTCACATCGCCCAGCGCGTGACGCGCCGGCTCGATCTCGATCCGCGTGTCGCGCTACACGTGAAAGTCGCGGCGCTCTTGCACGACGTCGGCCACGGCCCGTTCTCGCATGCGTGGGAGCACGTGTTCGCCGGCCACGATCACGAGCGCTGGGGCGCTCGCATTGCGACCGAGCACGCCGAGCTGCGCGCGGTGCTCGAACAGCTCGAGCCGGGCTTGCCCGAGACGTTGAAATCGTTCTGGGGCAAGGGCTACAAGCCGCACTTCGCGCGCAAGCTGGTGTCGTCGCAGCTCGACGTCGACCGGCTCGATTATTTGCTCCGCGATGGTCATTACTCCGGCGCGGGCTACGCAACGTACGACCTCGACTGGATCATCCACGCGATCCAGATCGCGCCCGTGCGCAGCGGCGGCGACGATCCGTCGGACCTCGTCGTCGACTACCGGCGCGGCATGTACGCCGTCGAGCAGTACCTGTTCGCGCGTTCGTACATGTACGCGCAGGTCTATCACCACAAGACCGTGCGCGCGGCGGAGTGGATGTTCATCAAGACGCTCGAGCGCTTCGCCGAGCTCGCCCGCGCAGGTGCCGAGCCGGTCGGGCTCGCGATCGCCGGCTCGATGGCCCGCGGCGGCGGCGTCGGCGTCGACGAGTATCTGCGGCTGCACGACGTGTCCTTGACGACGGCGATGGATCGCTGGGCCGGCATCGACGGCAATCCGCCCGCCGATGATCCGGTTCTGCGCGATCTGGCGACGCGGCTCGTGACGCGGCGGTTGTTCAAGACGTTCGACCTCGGCGATGACCGCCCGGCGGCGGAGCGACTGATGCCCTCGGCGATCGAAGTTGCCGAGAAGCGCTTCGGCGCGCACGCGCGGTTCTACGTCCACCTCGACACCGCGCGGCACGCGGCGTATCTCGCGTCCGACGACGAAGAGCTGCACGTCATCGATCACCCGAAGTACGGCGCGGTGACACTGTCGCGCTTGCTCGAGGACATGCCACTCGGTCAACCGACCGCGACGATCCGGCTCGTGTGTGCGCCCGAGCTCGTCGACGATCTGCGGCCACTCGTCGATCACGTGCTCGGCCGGCATCGCGGCCGGCGCTAGCGGGCGCCAAGCGGACGCGAGCGGCGGTCGGACCAACGCGACGCGTGACGCCAGTCGCTTCGGCGGCGGTGGCGTGTAACCGAAACGTAGGAAACGCTGCTCAGCGGCGAGCGCATAGTCCGCGCCGTGACCCGGGGTGTCTCGCTCGTTTTCGCGTGTGGATCGCTGTGCGCGTGCAGCGCTCCGTCGGCGGCCATCCTCGAGCCCGACGCTGCCGTTGTCATCGAGCCCGATGCGCCCGCGCCGGTCGATCACGCGCCG
>DASUFX010000707.1:0-2405 GCA_036274355.1 Kofleriaceae bacterium
CACGTCATCAGCGGATGCGCCCGCCGACGCCGAGATCGACGCAGCGATCGATGCACCACCGGACGCGCCGCCTGATGCATGCGTCGCGAACGCAGAGCTGTGCAATGCGCACGACGACGACTGCGACGGTCACGTCGATGAGGGCTACAGCACGGGTTTGCCGTGCGATGGCGCCGATGCCGACTCGTGTGCGGAAGGCTTCGTCGTGTGCAGCCCGATGGGCGGCACGATGTGCAGCGACATGACGGGCAACAACGTCGAGCTGTGCAACGGTCTCGACGACGACTGCAAGAACGGCGTCGACGACGCGTTTCCCGTCGGTCAACCATGCTCGGTCGGCCTCGGCGCGTGCGCGCGCTCGGGGCAGCTGATGTGCAACAGCACGCAGACCGGCACCGTCTGCAATGCGAGCGCAGGCGCGCCGAGTGCGGAGACGTGCGGCAACGCGATCGACGAAGACTGCAACGGTGCCGATGCGGTGTGCCCGGGCAACGACAGTGCCGCGGGCGCGTTCGACATCTCGGCCGGCGGCACGTTCACGGTCGATCTCACGGCGGCGCACGACGACAACTGGGCGGCGTCGACCGCGACGCTCGACTGCGGCGATCAGGGCGGGCGCGACGCGTTCTATCAGTTCACGCTGCCGGCGGAGGAAGTCGTCTACTACGACTCGTTCGGCTCGAACTTCGACACGGTGATCCGCATCTACGCGGGTGCATGCACGTCGCTCGGTGCGGTCAAGGCGTGCGCCGACGACGCCTGCTCGACGACGCGCTCGCAAGGCGCGCTCGACCTGCTCGCCGGTACGTATTGCCTCGTGCTCGACCAGTTCTCGTCGACGACAACCGCAGGATCCGCATCGCTCACGTTCAAGCGCGGCGGTCGCAGCGGCGTCGGGATCGCCACCGCGAGCGGCTCGCAGACCGGTACGACGACCGGCAAGACGAACGTCTCGATCGCCGGGTGCGAGGCGAACTCCGCGCAGCCCGACGTCGGCTACTTCTTCCTCTCGTGCCCGAGCCACACGTACACCGTGTCGGCGAGCACGTGCAGCGGCACCGCGTTCGACAGCGTGATCTATTTACGGAGCGGTGCGGCAACGACCGGCGACGTCGCATGTAGCGATGACGAGAGCGGCTGTGGCACGAGCGGCTTCCAGTCGCGGTTCACGGGAGCGACGGTCACAGGCGCTAACATCAATTGGCTGATCGTTGATGGCTTCGGCCAGACCGGAAACGGCAATTACACGCTAACGTATACCGTGCAGTGAGCGCACCGCAGTTCGAGCCGGGGATGAGGCTCGGGAAGTACACGCTCGTCGCACCGTTGGGGCGCGGCGGCATGGGCGGCGTGTGGGAAATCAAAGACGACGCGGGCAACGCGTACGCGCTGAAGTCGCCGGCGGGCGGGATGAACCCGGCGGCCGAAGCGACGAAGCGATTCGCGCGCGAAGCGAACGCGCTGCGCATGCTCGATCATCCCAACCTCGTGGCGGCCGTCGACGTGTTCGTCGAGGCTGGCTACCTGTTCCTCGTCATGGAGTACGTGCGCGGGCGAACGCTCACGAAAGTGATGCAGGCCGAGGGGCCGATACAGGCGCGCCGCGCGCTCGTGATCGCTCGCCAGCTGCTCGACGGCGTCGGCCACGCTCACGCGCAGGGGCTCGTGCATCGTGACCTCAAGCCCGACAACATCATGCTCGTCGACATGGGTGGGTGGGAGCGCGCGAAGATCGTCGACTTCGGTCTCGTGAAGCTGATCGGCGACGCCGAGGCAGCGATGGGCGGCGGCAAACTGACGTCGACAGGGCTCGTGTTCGGCACGCCCGCGTACATGGCGCCGGAACAAGCGCTCGGCAAGCTCGTCGACGGCCGCGCCGATCTCTACGCCGCCGCGACGATCCTGTTCGAGATGCTCACCGGGCGCGTGCCATTCGATCACGCCGATCCGATGATGCAGATGAAGATGCAGGTGAAGGCGCCGCCGCCGCGCCTCGATATGCTGTCGAAGGGCGCAGCGTGGTGCACGCCTCAGCTCTCGGCGCTGATCGATGCCGCGCTCGCAAAGGATCCGCAGCATCGGTTTCCGAACGCGCAGGTGATGATGTCGGCGCTCGAGGACGCGTTCGTGTCGCTCGATCACATTCCGTGATCACTCGTCGTCGCGCTCGGGCTGACGCGGGACGCGATTGAGCTGATCGCGCAGATCGATCGTCTCCTCGCGCTGGCCGTACTTGTCTTCGAACTTGTCGAGCTCGCGAAGAGCCGCATCGAAATCGTTCTTGTAAATCTTGTCGACGACCTTCTCGAAGTCGCGACCCGACTTGCCGGTGAGATTCGGCGGGTAGTGCACTTCGACATGATCGAGTGGTGGGCCTGCGACCGGAGGTGCGAACGTGGGTGTCG
>DASUFX010000708.1:0-2255 GCA_036274355.1 Kofleriaceae bacterium
TGTTTTGGATCGGTCTGGAGTTGCAGCTTGTAAGACGTAAAGTCTTCCGCGACCGCCGGCCCTGCTACCACCAACAACGCAACTGTCAGCACCACTCTCGAGAACAACGGAGTGAGCACGATGCCATCGTCGCACGACCGCCGGGCGAACGCGATGGACGGTGCGCGTAGAAGCGACTAACGCGGGGCGAAGTCGGGATCGCCGAGCGCCTGCAGCAAGAAGCTCCATGCGTCGGCACGCTCGGCGAAGCCTTGCTCGCGCGTCGAACCGACGCCGTGTCCAGCGTTGGCGTCGACGCGGATCAAGATCGGCCGCTTGCTCGTTGTCGCGGTGCGCAGGCGCGATGCCATCTTGCCCGTCATCCACGGCGCGACGCGGTGATCGTTGAGACCGATCGTGAAGATGACCGCCGGGTACGCCGTGTTGGGTTTGACGTGCTGGTACGGATCCATGTCGAAGATCGATCGATAGCCAGCCTCGGTGGTCGGATCACCGAGCTCGCCCTTCTGGTTCGCGCCGTTTTCGGCCGCGAGGATGCGGAGCGGGTTGACGATGCCGACCGAGAGCTGGATCGCGCCGAACAGATCCGGCCGCTCGGTCAGCGCGCGACCGACGAGGACGCCGCCCATGCTGATGCCGAGTGCGGCGAGCTTGGCGGGCGACGTGAATTTCTTGTCGACGAGGTACTCGGCGCACGCGATGAAGTCCCGCACACCGTTGAGCTTCTTCTCGCGCGAGCCATCGTTCTGCCAGCGCCGGCCTTTCTCACCACCACCCCGGCCGTGGCAGGTCGCGTACACGCCACCGCGTTCGAGCCACACGACGCGACTTGCCGAGAAGCCCGGCGTTTCCGAGGCACCGTAACCGGCGTAGCCGTAGAGCAGTGCCGGATGCGAGCCATCGAGCGTGACGTCCTTGCGATGCAGGATCGAGAGCGGCACCTTCGTGCCGTCGGCGCTCGTCGCTTCGACTTCCTCGGCGACAATTTGCGAGACGTCCGCGTTCGCCGATGACGACGCGAGTCCCGTCGGCGTGAGTTGTTTCTTCGCCGGATCGTACGCGTAGTACGTGCCGAGCCGCAGCCAGCCTTCGATCTGGAACGTGATGCCGTCCTTCGTCATGTCCGACGCGAGGTCGGGCGTCCAGCCTTCGTATGGGAGCGCGAGCGGCGACGCTTTGCCTTGCCACGCCCAGCGCGACACGCGCGCTAGCCCGTTCGTCTGGTGGAGCACGTAGAGCGCGTCGCGTGCGGGATACATGCCCGACAGCTTCGCGTTCGGATCTTCTGCGATCTCGACGCGCGCTTGCTTCAAGTCGGGCTTGGCGAGCAGGACCGAGATGACGCGGCCGTTCGGTGCGTCCTTCGCGGTCTGCAGATACAGGCGATCACCGTGCGGGATTCCCCACTCGAGCACGTCGTTGTAATCGCCGACCGCGCGCCACGGCGTCTTGCCCGCGCCGGAGAGATCGAGCTCGCTGATCTTCGCGACACCGATCCGCAGCTCGTTACGCGCACCACCGACGTAGAGGACCGCCCATTTCGATCCCGACGGCGTCGCGATGAACGGCCACTCCTCGGGCGCCAGCTTCCACGATGCATTCGCGTCGCGGCCGACGATGGTCGCGTCGGCGTCGACAGGCTTACCGACCACGTGGAAGCGCACCGTCTGGTTGATCATCGGATCGACGCCGGGCTGCGGCACCGCAAGCTGCGTGTAGAAGAAGCGCTTGCTATCGGGCAACCAGGCCGCTGCGCCTTCGCCCCAGATGCGCTCGATCTGATCGGGGAGGTCCTTACCGGTCGCCGCATCCATGATGTGGAGCACGCCGCGCTCGCCGCCACCCTTGGAGATCACGTAGGCGACGTAGGCGCCATCCGGCGACGCCGAGTACGCATTGAGCGCGACGGTCTCGCCGCCGAATGCTTCGGGATCGACGAGCACGCGCGTCTTGCCGTCCGGATCGCGGACCGCAAGCTTTGCGAGCTGCGCGTTCGCGGGGAACAGCTTGTGAAAGATCCGCTTGCCGCCAAGCTGGACGTCGAACACCGCGGTGACGCCGAGGCCGAGCTCGCGTAGCCGCGCGTGAAGCTTGTCGCGACCAGGAATCGCCGCGAGCTGCTTCGCGGTGTACTCGCCTTGCGTGCGAAGCCACTCGGTGTACTCGGCGTTGTCCGTGCCTTCCATCCAACGATACGGATCCGGCGCCTCGATCCCGAACTGTTTGTCGACGACATCGACGGTCCGCGCGGCCGG
>DASUFX010000709.1:0-9510 GCA_036274355.1 Kofleriaceae bacterium
GACTCGCGCGCTGGCGCAGCGAGGATGCTGCCGATCGCGCGCTACTCGCTGACGTCGGCGCCGCCGCCCGCCGCTGGAACGAGTCCGGCCGGCCCGCCGACCTGCTGTGGCGTGGCCAAGCGCTCGCCGAGCTCACGCGGCTCACGAAGCGCTCGACGGCACTCACCGAGCTCGAGCGCGCATTTGCGACCGACGCCGCAAGCGCGCAGCAACGCGCTCGTCGCATCCGTCGCGGCATCGTCGCGGGCGTGATGATCGTGCTCGCCGCCGCTGCGAGCGTGATGGCGTACCTCAGCGTCGTCGCGAACGAGAACCGTGCCGAGGCCGAGCGCAACGCAACCGCCGCGAAGCAATCCGCCGCGCTCGCCGACGAGCGGCTCACCGCTAGCCTGATCGCGCAGGGCCGCCGCGAGCTCAACGACAATCGCGCGATGCCCGCGCTCGCCTACTTCGCAGCGGCGATGAAACGCGGCGCCGACACGGCCGGCCTGCGCGCGATGGTGTCGATCGCGAGCCGCGGCTGGAAAGACACGCTCGTCACATCGCACGCCGCGCCGTTCTCGTCGGTGACCGGCTCACCGAACGGCTGGATCGCTGCCGGCGATCAGGTCGGCACCGTGCACTACTGGTCGGACACCGGCGTGTCGCTCGGTGAGGTGAAAACCGAGGTCGGCCCGATCGCGACCGTGGAGCGCCAGCCCGACGACACGCTGGTCGTCATCGGCAACACCGGCGTCGTTCTGCTCGGCACGAAGCACGAGGTGCTGCGGCGCGTGCAAACCGAGAAGTCGTGGTACGCGCGCTTCGGACCAGGTCCCGACGAGCTGACCGCGGTCGGCGACGGCAAGCTTCGCATCTACGGATTCGACGGCAAGGTCCGCCGCGAGATCGCGCTCGACACGACCGCCAGCGGTGTCGAGCCGGTGTTCGCACCGTCGATGTCGCACGCACTCGTCAACGTCGGCGACGACATCGCGAAGCTCGATCTCGTGACGATGAGACAAACGATCATCGTCAAGAACGGCTGGGGGCCTCCCGGCTTGTCGCGCACGCTCTCGACCTACGCGTACGTGGACAAGGACCACCGCGTCCACGTCATCGATCTCGACGGCAAGCCGATCAAGACGCTCGACGTCAAGTCACGCACGTACGGCATCGTGTTCTCGCAGGATGGCGATCGCATCGGTGTCGTCGGCGACGCCTACATGACGATCTTGGACGCGAAGGGCGAGCGTCTCGGCGAATATCCCATCGCGCGCGACCAATCGCTGTTCCTGTTGCGCGGCGACCACGCCTGGATCACCGGCAACCAGGGCATCGTCCGTCACTATAGCGACGGCGAGCTCGTGTCGTCGATCCCTGCGTTCGCGGTCGAGGTCCAAGCATCTGCGGTCGCGCGTGACGCAGTCGCGCTGATCGGCAGCGACGCGAGCCTCGCGATCATCCGCGCGAATTCAGCGCAGATCGTCGAGGACAAAGAAGTCTGCGACAAGCCAGCGTACGCATCGAACGGCATCGCGACCGGCTACGAGTGCGCCGGGCACGTGAAGCTCTATCTCGGCCGCAGCTACATCGCAGAGTACCCGGTGAGCGAGATGCAGCTCGCGGTCGCCTACGACGAGGCGTCGCATCGCAGCGCAGTCAGCGGCGGCGCCGGCGTGCACATCTTCGATCGCGACGCGAAGGTGATCGCGAAGACGGCGCGCGAGGGCCGCGCTGCGTTCGAGGACGGCGATCACGTTCTCGTCGCCGAGGCCAAGAAGGCACTGTGGCGGTGGACGATCTCGACCGACACCTGGCAAGAGCTGATGCCGATCGGCGATATCTACGCGCTCGCGGTCCTGCCCGGCAAGATCCTGCTCGGCCAGCAAGACGGCAAGCTGCTCGTGATCGAGAACGGCCACGAGACCCACCGCGCCGATGTCGGCACGCAGATCGGCGACATCGTCGCCTCGCCCGACAAGCGTTGGCTCGCCGTCAGCCTCGCGACCGGCGCTGTCGCGATCGTCGATGCCCAGTCCTGGCAGGTCACCCGCATGCTCGCCGCGGCTGACAACTACGGCATGGCGGCGACGTTCGATGGCACCGGTGACCTGCTCATCCGCTCCAGCCGCAACGCGCTCACGATCTGGGACCGTGCAAGCGGCGAGGAGCTGCTTTTCGGGTTCGATCTCCTCCAGGACCTGAGCAACGGGCGCTTCCTGCCCGATGGCCGCATCGAGATCGACCGCCGGAGCCCCGGTCTCCTCGATATTCCTCGTGATACCCGCCCCATTGCGCAGCTCGTCAGAGACATCGACTGCAAGGTCCCGCTCAAAGTTGTAGGAAGCCGGATCGAACCGCAGATACCGAGCTGTCCATGAGTTGCAACTCGGGAGCATCCGGCCGTACGCTAGCCTCGTGATCGACGACGACGTTGGCGCAACTACCGAACAAATCGATCGTCAGGCCCCGTTCGGTGATCGCGTGTTGCTCGTCATCGACGGCGCCTCGCTGCAGGTCGTACCCCTGCCCGGCACCGGCACGCTGACGATCGGCCGCTCCCAGAAGTGCGACGTGGCCATCGACTCCGGCTCCGTCTCGCGTCACCACGCGAACCTCCTGGTCAGCCAGGACGTCAACATCGAGGACGTCGGCAGCTCGAACGGCACGTTCGTCGATGGCCAGCGCCTCGACGCGAACAAGCACGTTCGTATCGGCATCGGCATCCCGTTCCTCATCGGCGGCGTCACCGTCATGGTGCAAACGCGCGCCGGCGCCCGGCCCGCCCCCGCTTCGAAAACCAGCAAGCTCGCGGCCCTCGAGCAATCGGCCGCTCGCATCGCAGTCGGCAAGCTCGCCGTCCTCATCCTCGGCGAGACCGGTGTCGGCAAAGAACGCTTCGCCGAGCGCCTGCACGAGATGTCACCGCGCCGGCCCGCACCGTTCGTCCGCATCAACTGCGCCGCGATCAGCGAACCCCTCCTCGAAGCCGAGCTGTTCGGCAACGAAGGCACGAACAAGCCCGGCCTGATCGAGCACGCCGACGGCGGCACCGCGTTCCTCAACGACGTGTCGGAGCTGCCGCAGTCGCTGCAAGTGAAGCTGCTGCGCGTCCTCGAGGACAACCAGGTCCGCCGCATCGGCTCGGCGAACCCGCGCACGGTCGACGTCCGCTTCATCGCGGCCACCAACAAGGACATGCAGGCCGAGGTCGACGCCGGCCGCTTCCGCCGCGACCTCTACTTCCGCCTCGCGGGCGCCACGTTCACGATCCCGCCGCTGCGCGATCGCAAAGACGAGGTCCTGCCCCTCGCCGAGCAGTTCGTCTCGTCTGCCGCCGGCCCGCTCGGCCGCGCATTCGCGCTCTCCGAAGAAGCGCGCACGTGGCTCGGCCAGCACGACTGGCCCGGCAACATCCGCGAGCTGCGCAACGCATGCGAGCGCGCCGTGCTCCTGGCCACAGGCTCGGTGATCGAAAAATCGCATCTCACGATCGACGAGCCGAAGCGGCCGGCGCAGCGGTTCCGCTCGCCGACGACGCCGCCGCCCGGCACGCTCACGAGCGACATGCCGACGCAGGTCCGCGCGACCGTCGCCGAGCTCGAGAAGCAACGCATCCTCGAAGCGCTCGACAAGTGCGCCGGTAACCAGACCCGCGCCGCCGAGCTGCTCGGCATCTCGCGCCGCACGCTGATCAACCGACTCGACGAGTACGGTATCGCGCGCCCGCGCAAGCGCGACGAATAGCACGCGCAGTGTCGGTCGAGCTCGAGCTGACGTGCCCCGCGTGCCTGCACCACGCGGGCGTGCTGCTCGTCGACGAATCGCTATATGTCAAATGCCCTGGCTGCGACGTCCTGCTCGGCCTCGGCCCGACGAAGCTGCTGATGCCGCTGAACGGCTTCGAACCGCCGCAGCGTCAGCTCACGCGGCGGGTCGACAAGCCGAAGCGCACCAAGGTCCGGCTGCGCCGTGCCGGTGACGCGCTCCGTGCCGGGATTCGCTTCGGGATCTTCGGGATCCTGACGCCGTTCGCGAAGAAGGCCGAGCTCTCGCCCGCTGGCTACACGATGCGGACGTGGCGCGGGGGCGGCTCGGAGCTGCCGCTCGGTGACGTTGTCGGCGTGATCGTGTTGCAGATGTTTCTCGGCTGGCTAATCGGCGACAAGGTGGAGAACCGCGCGCAGCTCGTGTGGATCTCGACGCTCGTGTATCGCCGCAGCGATGACGTCATGTACAGGCCGATGTACATGCACTCGCGCGAAGACGCCGAGTACCTTGCCTCGGCGCTCAACGCGCACCTCGCCGAGCTGAAGAGCGCGGCGCCGCATCCTTATCGCGGTGCGTGAACGCTTTGGTCGTGTACGCTGTAGGAATGAGAGCGATCACTCCGGCCGGTGCGTTGGCGCTCGTCGTGGCGCTATCGCAGACGCTTCTTGTTGCCTGCGCAGGCGATCCCGACTACGTCGTGCAGCCAGGCGTGATCGAATTCTATGACGAGCAAGGGCCTATCGTCGTACCGAGCACAGCGTCGGTGGGCAGTACGTTCACGGTCGAAGTGACGACGTTCGGTGGTGGCTGCGAGTCGTTCGTGAATACTGCAGTGGCTCACGTCGCCGACGGCGCCATTGTCACGCCGTACGATCGCTCCCACATTCCGGGCGAGAACGAGGCATGCACGGACATTCTGCACACCTTCCACCACGAGGCAGCGCTGTCTTTCGATACCGCAGGCTCGAAGATCGTTCGCTTCCACGGTCGACGCCACAGAGGGAACGTCGACGAGGACATCCTGCTTCCTTACACGATCGTCGTGAACGAATAGGTCACCGGACGACGCCACTCCGATAAGCTCGCCCAGTGAAATCCGTCGCCCTGCCCGTAGGCGCAACACAGTTCGTGGCTGGTGGTGGACGTGATGTCGACACCGCAAAGCTGACGCTCGACTTCGCGGCCGGCGAGCACGTGCAGATCACCGATCAGAACGGCGACGAGATCGGGATCGCGATCGCCGATCCGGAGAACGCGCGCCTGCGCGTGATGGCCATGCTCGCCGACGGCTTTCCAAAGATCGATGGTGCGCTGATCGGCTGGCGCGTCGAACGCGCATTGCGCTGGCGGCAGCAGCTCGGCCTGGTGGGCCCGACGAACGCGTATCGGGTCGTGCATGGCGCGGGCGATGGCTTGCCAGGGTTCACGGCCGACGTGCTGGGCTCGACGGCGGTCGTGTACGCGTATGGCGAGGGCCTCAAGGCCGTCGGCAAGCAGGTCGCCGAAGCGGTCGTTGGCTTCGCGAAGCTCGACGGCGCGGTGGTGAAAGTCCGCGCGCGCGGCGGTGCGAGCGAAGTCACGCAAGAGATCGTCGGCAAAGCGCCAGCCGAATCATCGGTCGTAACCGAGCACGATGTGCCGTTCGAGGTACATCCGCTCGGCGGCCTCAATCACGGGTTGTTCACCGACATGCGCGAGCAACGGCGCGGGCTGTATCGCTTCGCGGCGGGCAAGCGCGTGCTGAACCTGTTCAGCTACACCGGTGCGCTGAGCGTGACGTGCGCGCGTGCTGGCGCGGCGAGCGTGACGAGCGTCGACACGTCGCAAGGCGTGCAGGCGTGGGCGCGCGGCAACTTCGGGCGCTCGGGCTTGAACGACGACAAGAAGTGGAAGTTCGAGACCGGCGATGCGGTGCGCTTCCTGGCGCGCGCGGCGAAGGACAAGGAGCGCTACGACCTCGTGATCATCGATCCGCCGACGTTCTCGACGGCGCGCGGCGCACCGTGGACGCTCGATCGCGATTATCCGAAGCTGATCGCGCAGGCCGCAGCGGTGATTCCGACCGATGGCGTACTGTGGCTCGCAGCGAACACGCACGAGCTCGGCTCGCTCGCGAAGCTCGCGCTCAAGGGATTGCGCGAGGCCGGCAAGAGCGGCGCGATTGTCGAGCAAGGCGGCTTGCCGCCCGAGTACCCGACGGTAGCGGCTCAGCCGCACGATCGGTATCTGCAGATTTGCGTCCTACGCCTTGGCTAGTTCGAGCAGGCGTCGCAGGCGAGTTTCAGTCGTCCCCGTGTCCTCGCGGAGCTCGAGCAGCGGCAGTAGCTCGGCCCAGATCAGCTGCGGATCGAGGTGGTCGCCCTGGCGAATGACGATCCCCTCGATGTCCAACCAGTCCTTGTCGCGACCAGCGAATGCCTTGTGCACGATCAGATCCTCGGCAGAGCACGTGGTGACGCTCGCTGACTCCGAGATCGCGAAGGGCGACGCACGTTCGGCCGCGCGCTCCTCGAACGGCATTGCCCCGAGTGCGATGTCGGCATGGATTCCATTACTCGCAGCGACCAGAAGCGTGCGGTGACGGAGTGCGAACTCCCGAGCATCAGGAATGCGGCCGGAAAGCTTCGCGAGCAGCCTGTCGACGTACCGATCCTCACCACCGAACCCGGTGACGACCGTGAGGTCGACGTCGGCGGTCATACGGGGCTGCCCCCACCGCTGGACCGCTAGGCCACCGATGAAACAGAACTTGAAGTTCGCGGCGCGACAGATCGCCTCGATCTCGAGAGCCGCTTCGAAGATCGGGTTCACCGGCGCCCGCGCGCGAACAAGCGTTGTTGCTCGACCAGGCCTGACGTTAAACGGCGCGCTGGCGCGATCGCATCAACCGGCGTAGCGGCGAGCAAGGCGTCGGCCAAGCGAAGCGCCTCGGCGGGCTCGAGCCGGCGAAGTTCGTCTGCTTCGATCGCCGCGACCGCGTCGGCGCCTGCATCGCGTTGGCGAAGCCAGGCACGAGCGAAGGACGGAAGCGTGGACATCGATCAAACCTTAGCAGACTCGGCGGTACGATCGGTATTGGCCGATTTGCGTGGGACGCGTAGGCCAACTGGCGTTAGCGACGACGCCGGCGCACGAGCATGGCCGCCGCGGCGAGCACCAACGCGCTGCCGCACGCGCCAGCGCCCCCACCGACGACGTTGCAACCGCCATTGCGGTCGCTGACGCCGCCTTCGCCGCTGTAGTCGGAGCCATCGCCGCCGCCGTCAGTGCTCGAGCCGCTGCCATCACCGCTGCCGCTGCCATCGCCGCTGCCGCTGCCGTCGCCGCTGCCACTGCCACTGCCGCCACCGACACACGCACCATCACAGTGCTCATACGCGCCGATATCAACCCCGGTGCCCTGCGGGCGCGACGTGCCAGCAAGATCGGTTGGCGGTGCGCCGGTCGCCATGCCTTTGTCGATCGCCTTCGAGCCGGCGCGCAGCGTCAGATCGGTCGCGCTCGTGAACAGGTCCGCATCGGTCGCAGCAAACGACGCCGCATCGCCCGCCGTACGCGTCTGCCACGTCGCGAGGTTCATCGTCGCGCCGTCGATCATGAGCGTATTGACGAACGCGTTGTGATCGGAGACCAGGCCCGTGAGGCACGCGGCGCAGATATCGATCGCACCGCGACCGGCCGTCGGGTTGAGCAGGATGTTGTTGCGGAGCGTGTTGCCCGCCGAGCCGTCCTGGATGTTGAGCGCCCAGCGCGCATTGCTCGCCATGCGCACGGTGTTATTGATGACCTGGTTACCGGTCGATGGAGCGCCACCGTCGATCTGGTACAGCGAGATACCCGACGCGTGATTGCCGTCGAGCAGGTTGTTGCGGATCAGGGCGTTGGTGACACCGTCCCCGTTGATGCCGGAGCCACCGAGGCGACCGTTGTCCTTGATGATGTTGTTCTCGACGATCGCACCGGTGATGACGCCGTCACCACCCATGTTGATGTCGCCGTTCATGTGGACGCCGCACATCGCGTTGCCCCAGATGTAATTGCCGCGGATGACCGGGTGGTCGGCGCTGTTCGACGCGTAGACGCCGTGCTGCGTGCCCGAGCGCGACAGCTCGTTGTTCTCAACGACGAAGTCATCGGTGAACGACGAGAACACGCCCCACTTCGCGTTGCTGTCGACCTTGTTCTTGCGCACCGTGATGTGATCACTGTCGAGCGCGCTGATGCCCGCGCGCGTCGCACCGGTCACCGTGAGGCCTTCGACGGTGATGTACGACGCGCCTTCGATGTGAACGGCGTCGCGGTCCGTGGTCGATGCGCCGTCGATGTTGACGGTGCCGCTGCCGCTGAACGTGATCGGCGCGGTCTGGGTTCCGTGCTTGGTGACGACGAAGCCGGTGTACGTGCCGGCGTGGATCGTCACGCTATCGCCCGCGGCAACGACGTCGGCCGCCTTCTGGATCGTGCGAAACGGCGCCGCCGCCGTGCCTGGGTTGGTGTCGCTGCCTGAGGTCGCGACGTGATAGGTGCCCGCGTGGGCGAGAGAGCCAGCGCCGAGAAGCGCGGCCACGACAGGAGACTTCCACCTCATGAGCCGCGCACCGTAGCAAGCAGTTGCCGCGCGTCTCTGTGGTTGTTCTCGCACGGTATCCCATCGAAGAAATGCCGAGCCGCATCTACGCGAGTTACGCGACAGCGCATCGAACAAGGGCTGGTAGAGTTTCTGAGCGCCATGTGCGGCCGCTACACCATCACGCGTCAGGAAGGCCTCATCGAGGAGATGGAGGCCGTGCTCGACGGCAAGGTGGAAGCGAACGAGTGGTGGAAGCCGCGGTTTAACGTCGCGCCGACACAAGACGCGCCGGTCGTGACGCTGAAAGACGGCGTGCGCACGATCGAGATGATGCGCTGGGGCTTGGTGCCGTTCTGGGCCGCGAAACCCGGCGCCGCGAAGCCGCCGCTCATGATCAACGCGCGTATCGAGAGCGTCGAGAGCAAGCGCATGTTCCGCGACCTGCTCGAGCGCAAGCGCTGCCTCGTGCCCGCGGATGGCTTCTACGAGTGGAAGAAGATCAGCAGCAAGCAGAAGCAGCCGATGTTCATCCATCCTGGCGATCATCGGTTCTTCGCGTTCGCGGGACTGTGGGCGCGCGCGAAACTACCGACCGGCGAGCTGCACAGCTTCACGATCATCACCGGGCCGCCGAACGACCTCGTCAAACCGATCCACGATCGAATGCCGGTCGTTCTCGATCGCAGCGTGTGGAGCGCGTGGCTCGATCCGTCACTCGACGCCGAAGGCGCACGGGCGCTCCTGACGGTGCCGCCCGTCGCGGATTGGCAGGCGGACCCGGTGTCGAAGTGGGTCAACGTCGCCGACCACGACGATCCGCAGTGCGTCGCGCCGGTTGCCGAAGAGACGGCCGAGCCCGATGAGAAGAAACCGAAGGCAAAGAAGAAGAAGTCGTCGGGCGGCCAGGGCTCGCTGTTCGATTAGCTCGCCTTCGCAGGCTCGCTCGCGGTCGCCGGCTCGGCCGCGCTCGCCGGCTCGATGAGCTCGCGGATCCGCGTACGCGCGGCGGGCATGTGCTCGGGTGCGACGTAGACATCGATCGGCGCGAACGGACCGAAGAACGCGAGCACGGTGCGCAGATTCGCCGACGACACGTGGCACGGGATGCCGAGGTCATCGAGCGCGCGCACGACGAGATCCGCGTGCTGCGCCTGATGCAACGACCACACGCGTTCGAGCGTGACGCG
>DASUFX010000710.1:0-8536 GCA_036274355.1 Kofleriaceae bacterium
GATCCGCGCGATATCGAGCTGCTGCTTGCTGGCATCAAGCTGACGCGCGAGATCGCGGCGACGTCACCACTCAAGGAGATGCTCGGCGCCGAGATAGTTCCCGGGCCGCACGCCGCGAGCGACGACGATCTGCGCGCGCACATCCGCGCGACGTGCAACACGATCTTTCACCCGACCGGCACCTGCAAGATGGGCAAGGACCCGATGGCGGTCGTCGATCACGAGCTACGCGTGCACGGCCTGCGTGGCCTACGCGTTGCCGACGCGTCGATCATGCCGCGTATCACGGGCGGTAATACGAACGCACCGACGATCATGATCGCCGAGAAGTGCGCGGAGCTCGCGCTCGCTCAATAGTCAGCGCGAGCGCTTGCGGGTGTGGGGGTGGTTTGTGTCGCCGCTGTCGATCTTGCTCAAGACTTCTTTGATCAGCTCTTCGTCGAAGTCCGCGGTCTGCGAGCGGCGGGCGACCTCGGCCAGAAGGCCGGTCGTCATCGGGTCGTCGATGGTGGCGGCGCGGCCAATGAGCGGGGCCGGGAGAGCCTCGGGTGCCACGGATTGCTGCAGCTCTTCATCTCCCTCTTCGAGTTGCTCCTTCGTTAGGGCGGCTAACCGAGCCGAGTCGAATTCTCGTGTAGTACGAGACTTCCTGTCGTCAGGCTTACCCATCTCGCTAAAGGTAATGCACGCCGACATGTAGAGGGAATCTCAAAATGCGATCTGACTGTGCGACCAAAGAGCACATCGAGACTCGCGCGATCTCGCTCGCGCTCCGGATCCATAACCGGATGCGGTCCGGTTCACCGCGCTGCGCTTCCTAGCCGCCGAAAGGCTCTCCTACATCCCGCTCGCCCGGGCGCGGCGGGACATCTCGCGTCTGTGTTACGAACGGCGAATGGACCGCAGTCTGTTCACCGAAGAGCACGAGACCTTCCGCAAAGCGTTTCGCCAGTTCTGCGAGCGCGAGATCGTTCCGAACCAAGCGCGCTGGCGCGAGCAAGGCCAGGTCGATCGCGAGGTCTGGCGCAAGGCCGGCGCGCAGGGCTTCCTCTGCACGTGGATGGAAGAGAAGTACGGCGGCGCGGGCGCCGACTTCCTCTGCGCGACGATCATCATGGAGGAGCTCGCGCGCGTCTACGAGAGCGGCTTCGCGATGGGCCTGCACTCCGACATCATCGTTCCGTACATCCATACATTCGGTAACGAGGAGCAGAAGCAGAAGTGGCTGCCCGGCTGCGCGTCGGGCGAAATCGTCACCGCGCTCGGCATGACCGAGCCGGGCACTGGTTCCGACCTCGCCGCGCTCGCCACGACCGCGGTCAAGGACGGCAACGACTACGTCATCAACGGCAGCAAGACGTTCATCTCGAACGGTCAGCTCTGCGATCTCGTCGTTGTCGCCGCGAAGACCGACCCGAATCCCGAGAACGCGCATCGCGGCATCTCGATGTTCGTCGTCGAAGCGAATCGCAAGGGCTTCCAGAAGGGCAAGCGCCTCCACAAGATGGGCATGGCGTCGCAGGACACGAGCGAGCTGTTCTTCGAGGACTGCCGCGTGCCGGCGACAAACATGCTCGGCGCCGAGGGTGCCGGCTTCATGATGATGATGACGAAGCTGCAGCAGGAGCGCCTCGCCGTCGCGATTGGTGCGGTTGCCGGTGCCGAGCAAGTGCTCGCCGACACGATCACGTACACGAAAGAGCGCAAGGCGTTCGGCAAGCCGATCAGCAAGTTCCAGAACACGCAGTTCAAGCTCGTCGAGTGCCTCGCGAAGGTCGAGGTCGGCCGCGCGTACGTCGACAAGGTCATCGCCGGCCACATCAAAGGCGAGCACCTCGTGAAGGAGTGCTCGATGGCGAAGTTCTGGACCACCGACATGGCCCAGGAAGTCATCGACACCTGCCTGCAGTTCTTCGGCGGCTACGGCTACATGCTGGAGTACCCGGTCACCCGCGCATTCATGGACGCGCGCGTGCAGCGCATCTACGCCGGCACGAACGAGATCATGAAGATCATCGTCGCGAAGCAGCTCGGCCTGTAGCGCTTGCCGCCAGCGCCGCGGGCTGCTATCGTAAAGTTACGATGAAGGCCGCATGCGCGTCAGCCTGTCAGCCTGCTGCCGAGCTCGATCCGGCGGTCGACGAGGAGCTCGCGACCCTCGCCAAGGCGTTCGCACACCCGGTGCGCGTGCAGATCGTCCGCATTCTCGCGGCGACCGAGGGTTGCGTCAACGAGCTCGTCGAGCAACTGCCGCTCGCACAGTCGACAGTGTCGCAGCATCTCAAGGTCCTCAAAGACGCCGGCCTCGTTCGCGGCACGGTCGAGGGACCGCGCACGTGCTACTGCATCGACCCTGCGGGCCTGCGCCGGCTGCGCATCTTGGTGGCGGGGTTGTAATCGTGAAATGACGATGGCTCGCCGATACGCTGCGGAAGCCTTGGGCACCGCGCTGTTGCTCGAGGCGGTCGTCGGATCCGGAATCATGGCGGAGGCGCTGAGCGGCGGGAACGTCGGCGTCGCGTTGCTCGCGAACGCGATCGCGACCGGCGGCGCACTCTACGTGCTGATCCTCGGGTTCGGACCGATCTCCGGCGCGCACTTCAATCCGCTCGTGTCGCTGATCGAGGCCGCGTTCAAGCGGCTACCGCGCGCGCAGCTGCCCGGCTATCTCCTCGCGCAATTCGCGGGCGCATTCGCCGGCGTGTTGCTGGCACACGCGATGTTCAATCTCGAGCTCGTGCAGCACTCGCACCACGTGCGATCGACGCACGGTGAGATCATCAGCGAGGTCGTTGCTGCGTTCGGGCTCTGGCTCGTGATCGCGACGTCGAGCCGGGCAGACCCGAGCAAGGCGCCGGCGGCAGTCGCGCTATACATCGTCGCCGCCTACTGGTTCACGGCGTCGACATCGTTCGCGAATCCCGCGGTCACCGTCGCGCGTGCGTTCACCAACACGTTTGCCGGGATCCGGATCGATGACGTCGCGCCATTCATCGGCGCCCAGCTCGTCGGCGGTGGGCTCGCGGCCGCGCTTACCGCGTGGTTTTTTTCGCGCACGACGGAGTCGACGTGAACGCGTTGCTCCGCACAGCGGGCGATCTGCGATCTGACTGCATGTCGTCAGGAGCCGGGGCGTGAGCGACAAGCCGGGCGTGTTGTTTCTGTGCGTCGCGAACTCGGCGCGGAGCCAGCTCGCGGAAGGGCTCGCGCGGGCGCGCTTCGGCGAGCGGTTGCGAATCCAGAGCGCGGGCTCGCAACCAACGCAGGTCAATCCGTTCGCGATCGAGACCTTGGCCGAGGTGCAGCTCGACATCACGTCGCACGCGAGCAAGCTCGTCGATTCGGTCGATCCAGACGGCGTCGATCTCGTCATCACGCTGTGCGCCGAGGAAGTCTGCCCCGCATTCTTACGACCCGTGCGCCGACTGCACTGGCCGATTCCGGATCCAGCGAGAAAGACGCCGCTGCCCGACGCGGAGATGCGCACGCGGTTTCGCGCCGCGCGTCACGCGATTGCCGCGCGACTTGACGGGCTCGAGGCCGCGCTCGCCTTGCCGCCGCGCACGATGATCATGCCGGCGAGCGAGAGCGATCGTGACGAGCTCTCTGCCTTACTCACGGCAGCGAACCTGCCGCTCGATGGGCTCGACGACGCGTTCCCGCACGGCTTCGCGCTCGCGCGGATCGACGGCGCGCTCGTCGGTGTTGCCGGCGTCGAACATCACGGCGATCACGACGGCCTATTGCGCTCGGTCGCCGTCGACGCCCCGTATCGTGGCAAGCATGTCGGCGAGGCGCTCGTGGCCGACAGGCTCGCGTGGGCGAAGTCTCAGCTCGGCTGTGCTGCCGCCCCGCGGTTTGCGACGATCTCGCTACTTACGACCGAGGCCGATCAGTACTTCGAACGGCTCGGGTTTCAACGCATCGCGCGCGACGAGCTACCAGCCGCGCTCGCGAGGTCAACGCAACTGCAGATCTCGCGCTGCTCGTCCGCGGTCGCGATGATCCGGCGGGTGTCGTCATGACGATTTCCTGCGTCCATCCGGGGCGACGCCCGTCTTCCTGGTCGGAGGCAACATGAAGACCGACGATCAGATTCGTTCCGACGTTCGCGAGCACTACGGCGCCATCGCACGTAGCGCGCAGGCTTGCTGCGAGCCGACCGCGAAGACACCCCAGGCTGGCTGCTGCGCGCCGACTGCGACCGGCTTCGAGCGCGGCGAGGCGTCGCGCGTGCTCGGCTATTCCGCGGCTGATATGCGCGCGGTGCCAGAGACTGCAAACCTTGGTCTCGGCTGCGGCAATCCGCAAGCGATCGCCGAGCTGCGTGCCGGCGAGGTCGTCGTCGATCTCGGCGCCGGCGGCGGCTTCGATGCATTCCTCGCCGCGCGTGCGGTCGGGCAGACCGGCCGCGTGATCGGCGTGGATATGAGCGCCGACATGGTCGCACTCGCTCGCACGAATGCCGCGAAGCACGCGGCAGCCAACGTCGAGTTTCGGCTCGGCGAGATCGAGCACATGCCGGTGCCCGACGCGACCGCAGACGTCATCATGTCGAACTGCGTGATCAACCTCGCGCCGGACAAGCGCGCGGTCTACGCCGAGGCGCTGCGCGTGCTCAAGCCAGGCGGCCGGCTCGCGATCAGCGACGTCGTCGCGCTCGCCCCGATGCCGCAGCATCTCGCCGACGATGTCGCCGCGCGCTGTGGGTGCATTGCCGGCGCCGCGCTGGCCAGCGAGCTGCCCCAGCTGCTCGCCGAGGTTGGCTTCACCGACGTTCGCGTCGACATCGATCCGGCGAGCGCGGACGTCATCGCGTCGTGGGCACCGGGCGAGGGTCTCGAGAGGCTCGTCGCATCGGCACGGATTCGCGCGAGCAAGCCAGGCGGGCCCGCGAACAAGTCGGCCGGTCCCGCGGGCGCGGATACCGGAACCAAGGCCGGCGCTTGTTGCGAGCCGGGGTGCTGCTCGTGATCGCGACGTCGGCGCAGGCGGTTGCATGGGACGCGCTCCGCGGCGAGCTGTATCGGTTCGTCGCGCGACGCGTGCCTGGCCCGGACGCCGACGACATCGTGCAGGAATCGCTTCTGCGAATCCACCGCGGGCTGGCTACGGTGCGCGAGGACGGCGCGCTCGTCGGCTGGATGTATCAGGTCACGCGCAATGCGCTCGCCGATCATTTGCGCGCGTCGCGGCCGACCGACGAGCTCGAGGACGAGGATCTCGTCGAGCCGATCGATCCCGATGACAGCGCGTTCGCGTCGCTCACTCGGTGCGTGGCACCGTTCGTCGGCATGCTGCCGGCGCACTATCGCGAGGCGGTCGAGCTCGTGGAGCTGCGCGGCGTCTCGCAGGTACAGGCAGCCGCCCAACTCGGCATTCCGGTCTCGACGATGAAGTCGCGCGTTCAGCGGGGCAGGGCCCAGCTGCGCGAGCTGCTCGACGCATGCTGCGCGATCGATCTCGACGCGCGTGGCCACGTGGTCGAGGTCACACCGCGATGCCGGTGCGCCGCAGCGCCTGCCACGACCTGATCGCGAATAGTTTCTGACTTCGCGGATCGGCGTCGGCGCAGCCGTGGTATCGGTCGCCTATGCGGATGGTGATCGGTGTGCTGGCGCTCGTGGCGATGTCGCCGCTCGCAGCTGCGCAACCGCCGGGGCTGACGGACACGTTGCCCGCGCCGGTGGATCACGGACGCGATACGAGCCGCGTGACGTTTGGCGCTGGCATCGGCGACTTCGCGAGCTATCCGATGTCGATCGATGATCCAGGGCTCGCGCTCTTCGTGAGCAAACCGCTCTGGCTCGGCAATCGCTATCGGTTCTTCCAGTGGGTGGCCGAGGCGAACGCACTCGTCGGGCTCGGCTACACCACGATGCACGGCTACGCGGCCGTCGGTCCGCAGTTCGGCTGGAACTTCTACTTCGGCTCCGTGTTCGGGCTCGAGTTTCGGTTCGGCGTCGACGGCCTGTTGCAGGCCGGCACGCGCACGGTCGCCGGGCTCGGCATGGGCGGCAGCGGCGCCTACGTGTTCCGGTTCTGGGACGACGACCGCAAGCGCGTGAAGCTGATGATGCAGATGCACGCCGGCGGCTACTTCGCCGACGATCCTGGCAATGACCTCGGCGCGAATGCGGGAGCGTTCGCGCTCGGCCTGGCGTACGAAAAGCCGATCTAGACCGTCGCGCTGCGTGAGCGGCGGTACGGGTGTTCAGCTGGCCGGACCTTAGAAGCGGGGCAGCTCGGCGAAGCTAGGTGCGAACAGGTACGGACGTTTGCCCGGATCACGCACCACCTTCACCTGTTCCTCGCGGCTACCCCCGGCGTGCAGAACAGATACCTTGGCGACGCCGCCGCTCTCGATCCACCTGATCATGTCGTCGACATTGGTATCGCCCATCGCCTGCCGCCAACGCAGCATGATGATGTGCTCGGGTCCGGTGCCTTCGCCATCGAAGCGCACGTGGGTGATGTAGACCATGGCGGGATGCTCTCAGCAGGGACTGACATCGAAGAAACGCGTGAGCTAGCTCGCTTCATCCAGGCGCAGGTCGGCCGTCGCAGAGGGCGATCTTCGCGGTACGATTAGGGGCGTGAAGACCGCGGTCATCGACATCGGTACCAACACGCTCTTGCTTCTCATCGTCGACGAGAAGCTGCAGCGGGTGGTCGACCTCTGTCGCTTCGGTCGGCTCGGTAAGGGCCTCGACGCTAGCGGCCGGCTCGCCAACGAGGCGATCGCCAAGAGTCTCGACATCTGCCGCGAATACCGCTCGGTGATGACCGAGCACGGCATCACGAAGCCGCACATCATCGGCACGCAGGCGCTGCGCGAAGCGGCGAACGCGCGTGACTTCGTTGTCCCGGCCGAGGACATCCTCGGCGGGTCGATCGAGATCATCGTCGGCCCGCGCGAAGCCGAGCTCGCGTACCTCTCGGTCGCGCGCACGTTTCCCGAGCTCGGCGATTCGTGCTTCGTGGTTGTCGATGTCGGCGGCGGCTCGACCGAGCTGATCACGGCCAACGATGGCGGCGTCGTGAACGCGGTCAGCGTTCCGATCGGCGCGGTGCGGCTGACCGAGCGTTATCTGCTGTCCGATCCGCCTGCGGTCGGTGAGGGGCTGCGGCTCGACGACAAGATCGATCGCACGCTCGCGCCACTCGGGTTGCCCTCGGGCGTGCCGGTGATCGGTACCGCGGGAACCGCGACGACGATGGCGGCCGCCTCGCTCGGCCTCACGACCTACGATCCGGACAAGGTCACCGGCCACAAGATGTCGGCCGACGAGGTCCTCCAGCTGCGCCAGCGCCTGTTTGCAGCAACGACGGCGCAACGCCGCGAGATGCCGGGCGTCGAGCCGCAGCGTGCGGACGTGATCGCGGCAGGCGTCGCGATCTATCACCGCGTGATGCATCGGATCGGCGCGCCGACGCTGATCACTTGCGACCGTGGCATTCGCTGGGGCCTCGCCTACGAGCTCGCTAAATAACAATTGTGCAACCCTGTGCACCGCGCTCGGGTCTAGGATGCGCGCGTGCGTCGGATTCTGCTTGCAGTTGGTGCCCTCGTCGTCATCGCGGTCGGTCTGATCTGGTGGTTACACGGACGCGGCGATCATGCGCCGTCGAAATCGAAACCCACGCAGGTCGCTGGTAAGCACAGCACCGCGCCGCGCCCTCCTGCGAAACCGGCGACGGTATCGGGCCGGGTGACGCGCAAATCGGACGGAGCGGGCGTTGCCGGCGCGGTCGTCTCGCTCGCCGGAGCGGAGTTCGGTGCGGAGTTCTCGACGGTGAAGAAGCCGACGCTCGTCGCGATCACCGACGACAAAGGTGCGTGGACCGCGAAAGACGTGCCGCCGGGCGATTACATCATCGCGGCGACCGCGAAGGGTCTGTTGCCGTCGGCGCGCGACAAGCTGACCGTCGCCTCGGGCGAGCAACGCACGGGGATCGACTTCGCGCTCGAGGCAGGCGGCGTCGCGGTGCGTGGCACGGTGAGTGACGTGCTCGGCGGGCCGATCGCGAGCGCACGCGTGACCGCACGGCGACAGGAGCTCTCGCTCAACCGCGATGCCGAATTCGCGACGCTCACCGGCGCCGATGGCACGTACGAGCTCACGCTGCCTGCGGCCGAGTACCGCATGGCCGCCGCACACGACGACTACACGCGCGCCACGAAGAGCATCGAGCTCGAAGACAAGCCGGTGACCGCGGACTTCACGCTGATTCCAGGTGGCGTCGTTCGCGGCCAGGTGATCGCGCGCGATACCGGTAAGCCGGTGCCGCATGCAATCGTCACCGTCGAACCCGCGCACCGCAGCCTGCAGTCGAACGAGGTAAGCGCGGTATCCGACGACGAGGGCAACTTCGTCGTGCGTGGCCTGTCGTCGGGCGGCGTGAAGATCGAGGCACGCGCGCGGGGCTACTCGTCGACGCAGCCAACGACGGTCCAGGTCGGGATCGGCGAGGACGTCGATGGCGTGCAGGTTCTCGTCGATGGTGCGTTCTCGATCAGCGGCCGCGTCGTGAA
>DASUFX010000711.1:0-6683 GCA_036274355.1 Kofleriaceae bacterium
GCAGCTCGCGTTCGCGCCCGACCGTCACCTCGTCACCGATCTCGCCGCCTTCACGTCAGCTCGCCGCGTCGAGCTGCCGACGCTCGAAGTCCACGGTGAGACCGACGCCGAAAAGCTGCGCGTCGACGTCGATCCGCTGCGTGTGTTGCGCCAGGAGCTCGATCACGCGCGCACGTTCGGCGATACCGAGCACGTCACGCCGCTGCTCACCGCGCTGAAGAAGTGGGGCGCGCTCGGCATGCGCGTCGCGATCGCGAGCGATTCGCAGAGCCGCACCGATCGCTTGCTCGGTGTGCTGACCGCGCGCGACGTCGCCGTGCGCACCGCGGCGGCCGGTGAGCAGCCGATGGCGCAACCCGGCGTGACGCTCGTCCCCGGCACGCCCGCGCACTCGTTTGCGTCGACGAAGGACGGCGTCGCGCTCGTCACGACGAGCGACATCTTCGGCGAGCGCGTTCACCACCCGTCGACGAAAAAGAAGCGCGCGAAGGATGCGCTGCTCGGCGGCGTCTCGGACTGGTCGCAGCTCGCGCCCGGCGATTACCTCGTGCACCAAAAGCACGGCGTCGGCCGCTATCACGGGCTCAAGAAGATCGCGGTCGGCACCGTGTCGATCCTGCAAACGACGGCGGTCGGCGCACCGACGCCCAAAGCTCTCGAGATCGACGCACTCCACCTCGAATACGACGGTGGCACGCTGTACCTACCGGTCTACCGACTCGGCGAAGTGCAGCGCTACGTCGGTGCGGAAGGCCATGCGCCGAAGATCGACAAGCTCGGTGGCGTCACCTGGGAGGCGACGCAGAGCAAGGTCAAGCGTCACGTCCGCGCGCTCGCCGAGGAGCTGCTCCAGATCTACGCGCAACGCGCATCGCTGCCGGGCCATCGCTTCCCGCCGGCCGACGAATCGTTCCGCGAGCTCGAAGCGACGTTCCCGTTCGACGAGACGCCCGATCAGCAAGAAGCGATCGACGCCGTGCTCGGCGACATGGAAGCGGCGCGTGCGATGGATCGCCTGGTCTGCGGCGACGTCGGCTACGGCAAGACCGAGGTCGCGATGCGCGCGATCTTCCGCGCCGTGCAAGGCGGCAAGCAGGCGTGCGTGCTCGCGCCGACGACGGTCCTTGTCGAGCAGCACTTCCGCACGATGACCGAGCGCTTCAAAGGCTTCGGGCTCGAGATCGGCCGGCTGTCGCGCTTCCAGGCACGCGGCGAACAGGTCGAGACCGTCAAGAAGCTCACCGACGGCAAGCTCGACGTCGTCGTCGGCACGCACCGCCTGCTCTCGCCCGACGTTCGCTTCAAGGATCTCGGGTTGCTCGTGATCGACGAGGAGCAACGATTCGGCGTCGCGCACAAGGAACGCATCAAGAAGACGAAGACGCAGGTCGACGTCCTCACGCTGACCGCAACACCGATCCCCCGAACGCTCCATCTCGCGATGGCCGGCATGCGCGACCTCTCGATCATCGCGACGCCGCCGGCCGATCGCCGGGCCGTGCGCACGTTCGTCTCGCGCGTCGACGACGCGACGATCAAGGAAGCGATCGAGCGCGAGCTCGCGCGCGGCGGTCAGATCTTCTGGATCACACCGACGATCGGTCAGATGGGCGTCCGCGAGGTCGACCACCGGCTGCCGAACGACGCCCGCCCGCAGCGCCGCACGAAACCACGCGACGACGACCGCACGATCGAGGACTGGGCCGAGTACATCCGCGGCCTGGTGCCGGCCGCACGCGTCGGCATCGGTCACGGCTCGCTCTCGGCGGACGCACTCGAAAAAGTCATGGTGCAGTTCGTCCAGGGCGAGCTCGACGTGCTCGTCGCGACGACGATCGTCGAGAGTGGCCTCGACATCCCGCGTGCGAACACGATGTTCGTCTCGCGCGCCGACGCATTCGGCCTCGCGCAGCTCTATCAGCTCCGTGGCCGCATCGGCCGCTCCAAAGAGCGTGCGTACTGCTACCTGCTCGTGCCCGAGCCCGAGCACATCACCGACGAAGCGCGCCGCCGGCTCGAAGCGCTGCAGCGGTTCACCGAGCTCGGCGCTGGCTTCCAGATCGCGTCGCAGGATCTCGAGATCCGCGGTGGCGGCGAGCTGCTCGGTGCGAAGCAATCGGGCTCGATCGCCGCGGTCGGCTTCGACCAGTACGTGAAGATGCTCGAGTCCGCCGTCGCCGAGCTGCGCGGTGAGCCGATCCACAGTGAGGTCGATCCCGAGCTCACCGTCGAGATGCCGGGCTTCATCCCGGACGATTACGTGCCCGACCCCGGCCAGCGTCTCGAGCTCTACAAGCGGCTGTCGGCCGTCGTCGACGACGATGAGCTCAAGAGCGTGATGACCGAAATCGCGGACCGCTATGGACCGGTACCCGGCGACGCGATCCTGCTCGGCGAGCTGATGGGCATCAAGGCGATGGCGCGCAAGCTCGGCGTGCTCGCGCTCGAGGTGTCGTCGACCCGTGTCGCGATCGCGTTGCCCGACGACTCGCCGCTGCATGCCAAGATTCCGTCGAGCTGGCGCCGCCTGCCCGACCGTCGCTACGCGGCGAACCCGCCCGCGCGCGCCGCATTGCTCGTGTTGCTGCAGCGCGCGTAAACTCGGCACGTGGGGCGGCCGAAGCTCGATACGTACTGGTTCGTGTTCGCGCTCGCCTCGGCTGCGCTGGCCTCGGTCGGGCTCTACAAGCTCGCGACTCAGCGAGAGCCGCAACTAGGGTCGCCCGACTACTACTCGGCCCACGTCGACCAGTACGACCCGTACATGTGGCTGTTCTTCGCGGTGCTCGCCGGCATCATGGCCGCACAGCTCTGGGCCAAGAAGGTCAGCCGCATCAAGGTTCCCGACGACATCCGGCGTGCCGAGAAGCGCAAGCGCAAGCAGCTCCAGCAGTGATCGTGCAGCGCGAGCAAGGTGCCGACCAGGTGCATGCACCGGGTGCAGGCCGGCGGCTGCGCCAGGAGTGTTCGTGCGTTAGCGCGCCGCGCGGCCGGCATGGCCATTGCTGTGCACAAAGACGTTACTCGTGCCCCTCCGCGTTCGTGATAGATGGCTGCTCGCCATGAAGGCCGCCTCGCTCGTGCTTGCTGTGCTGCTGGTCGGTTGCGGCCATCACAGCCTCAACGCCGATAGCGGCCTCGGTAGCGACGACAGCATGAGCGGGGATGACGCCAACGGCAGCGACGACGGCAATACCGGCAGCGATGGCGGTCCCGGCAGCGATGGCGGTCCGGGCAGCGATGGCGGTCCCGGCAGCGATGGCGGTAACACCGACGGCAACACCGGCGGCGATGGTGGGAACAATAATGATGGCGGCGGCAGCGGCGACGGCAACACCGGTCCCGGCGCCTGCGGCCTCACAGTCTGTGCGAAGGCGTTCTCGAGCGGCACCGACGGCGCGGCGCTCGCGGTCGCGGTCGACAGCGCGAACAACGTGTACATCGCCGGGCTGGCCGAGAGCGATCTGGTGTTCGGCACGCACACGATCTTCCAACTCGGTGCGCGTGATGCGTTCGTCGTGTCGTTCGCGGCCGACGGTACGTACCGGTGGGCGAAGCGGTGGGGCAACGGCACGAAGCTCGCCGGCGCGTACGGCATCGCCGTCGATGCGAGCAACAATATCTACATCGTCGGCGGCATGACCGGCGCGGTCGATTTCGGCGGCGGCCTCGTCGGCACGCAGGGCATGTTCGTCGCGAGCTTCGACACGAACGGCAACTATCGCTGGGCGCGTGGCGACGGCGGCGGCAGCGGCCTGCTCGCGGTCGCGGTCGCGGACGGCAAAGTGTTCGGCATCGGTCGTTTCCTCAATTCGGTGACGTTCTCGCCGACGACGACGCTGACGAGCGCGGGCGCAGAAGATGTCGTCGTCGCCGCATTCGATACGGCGACGGGCGGGTTCGCCTGGGCGCGCAGCGTCGGCACCGCGGCGACCGACATCGAGGGCGGCATCGTCGCGCGCACCGGCGTGCTCGCGTTCACGATGTCGAGCGGCGTCATCGGTACCGGCGAGCGGCTCGTGAGCTGGACGACCGCTGGTGCAGATCGCTGGAGCACGCCGCTGCCCGCTGCACTCGATCTACGCGGACTGTCCGTCGATGCAGCCGGCACGCTGTTCGTCAGCGGCCTGCACACCGGCGGCATCGACGTCGTGCCAAACGCGCCCTACGTCAACGGCGACAACGAGTACGTGCACGCGTACACCGACGGCGGCTCGACGGGCACGAGCGCGTGGTCGTGGACGCTGTCGGAATCGCCGGCGCACACTGTGACCGCGATCCCGCTCACACCATCAGCGCTCGACCCCGCGCACGATCTCGTGCTCGCCGGCACCTACGAGGGCACGCTCTACACGGGCAGCACGACGCTGACGAGCGGCAACCGCACCATCTTCCTCGCGAAGTACTCGACGACCGGCACGCCGCTCGCCGCTCGCCGTTTGGACGATGCGAGTACGGCCGCGAACGAGTACGTGCACGGCGTGGCGATCGCTACCACCGGAACGACCTACGTGGTCGGCGTGTATTATGGGGCACCGAACTTTGGCGACGGCGCACTGCCGTTTGCGTCGCAGGGCGGCGTGATGATTCTGCGCGTCGCCCCGTGAGTTTGGCTTGTTGGGGCCTAGCGCTCGTGCTACCGAATCAAGGTAAGCATGCAAAAGAGCGGGTACTTTCTTGTCTTCGCAGCGGCGCTCGCACTGGGTGCCTGCCACAAGAAGTCCGACGAAGACAAAGCCGCCCGCGAGGCGCGTGCGCAAGGCGGGCCGAGTGCGCCGCCACAGTCCGCTGAGGAGCTGAAGACGCCGCTCGCGAAGATCGATGACGTCACGATCACGCTCGGCGAATTCCAGGAGCGCATCAACCGCCAGTCGCCGTACATCCGCGCCCGCTACACGTCGCTCGAACAGAAGAAGGAGTTCCTCGAGTCGCTCGTACGCTTCGAGGTGCTCGCGAAGGAAGCGTATCGCCGCGGCCTCGACAAAGATCCCGAAGTCGTCCGCACGATGAAGCAGGTGATGATCCAGAAGCTGATGCGCGACGAGTTCGACGCGAAGGTCACCGCCAACGACATCCCCGACGCCGACATGAAGGCGTACTACGACGCGAACCTCACCGAGTACGTCAAGCCCGAGGAGGTTCGCGTGTCCGCGATCATCCTCAAGAACAAGGCGCAGGCCGAGCGCGTGTTCCTCGAGGCGAAGGGCGAGGCCGGCAAGACGAACAAGGGCTTCCGCGACCTCGTCATGAAGTACTCGAGCGACGAGGAGACGAAGCTGCGTGGCGGCGACCTGCGTTACCTCGAGATGCAATCGAAGGACGCACCGCCTGCCGTGATCAAGGCTGCGTTCGCACTCGTCAACACGGGCGACGTCTCACCGGTCGTCGATGCCGGCAACGGCACGTTCTACGTCCTCAAGCAAACCGGCCGCCGCAAGTCGATCACGAAGAGCTTCGACGACGCCAAACCGCAGATTCGCAACAAGCTCTTCCGCGAAAAGCGACTCCAGGAGCAGAAGAACTTCATCGATAACCTGCGGGCCAAGGCCAAGATCGAGATCAACGAGCCCAACCTGGCCAAGGTCCGCATCGATACCTCCCAGAAAACCGGAGGGGATGACGGCCACGGACATGACCTGGCGGCTCCCCCTCCTGGCCCTCCGCCAGGACATGATCTACAACCGGCTCCCCCGGCCCAAGTGCCCGCAGGCGCTGGGCAACCCGTCCCCTAGTTTCGAGGTCCTACCCCTGTGCGGAAACTTCTGGTCCTGATCGTAACGCTGGCAATCCCCGCGGTCGCTGCCGCGCAAAAGCCGGCGTCGCCGAACGCGGGCAAGAAGGTCGGGCTCGAGCGTGTGGTCGCCGTCGTCAACGACTCGATCATTCTGCAGAGCGAGCTCGAAGCCCGCCTCGTCCCGGTGCGTGCCGAAGCCGAGCAAATCCAGGATCCGACGGAGCGCCGCCGCCGCCTCGCCAAGCTGGCGACGCAGGTGCTCGACGAGATGGTCAACGACGAGCTGATCGTGCAGGCCGCGGAGGCCGCGAAGATCGAGGTCGACACCTCCGAAGTCCAGGCTGCTCTCGACGAGATCAAGCAGCAGAACAACCTCGACGATGCTGGCCTCGCGCAGGCGCTCGCGTCGCAGGGCTACACGGTGCAGAGCTACCGTCAGGATCTGCGGCGCCAGCTGCTTCGCCTCCGTGCGGTCAACCAGCTTGTCGCTCCCAAGGTCCAGGTCACCGAGGACGACGTGCGCAGCCGCTATGCCGAGCTGCAACGGCGCTCGAACGCGGTCAGCGCGGTGTACCTCAACCACATCCTGATCAAGCTGCCGGAGCATCCGACCGAGCAGCAGATCGCTGCCGCGAAGGACAAAGCTGCGCAGGCGATCCAGATGGTGAACTCCGGCACGCCGTTCGCTGAAGTCGCGAAGCAGATGTCCGACGATCCGAACGTCGAGCTCGGCTGGTTCCAGCGCGGCAGCATCAATGCCGACTGGGAACAAGTCGTGTTCAGCATGCAAAAAGGTGAGACCCGCGGCCCGGTCACCGGCCCGCAAGGCCTCCACGTCTTCAACGTGAGTGACGTGCAATCGGCTGCGCTCAAGCCGTACCCCGAGATGAAGGACCAGCTGCAACGCGAATTGCGGCGACGCGAGCTCGACAAGCAGACCGCTGCTTGG
>DASUFX010000712.1:0-3851 GCA_036274355.1 Kofleriaceae bacterium
CAAGGCTTCCCGAAGGAGGGGCTTTGCGTCCGAGCTGAAGCTGATTGCCTCGGCGGGTGCACTCACGTCGAGAGAGCCTGGTGTGTGGAGGCTCGCTGTCTCGCCGATCAGCAGAGCTGCGACAAGGTCGCTTCGCTGATCACGGCACAATACGGCACGCCCAAAAAAGCATGCCGAACCATCGAGTGACTGCGCCAGGCGTGCAGGCTGAATCCGTAGCTCAGAAGCCGCCGCTCAGCGTCAGCACGCCGCCGTCATCGTGCGGCACGAAATCGAGCCGCGTCACCGGGCCGCGCGTCTCGGCGCTGTTGTCGTAGACCGTCCGGCCGCGGTTCATCACGAGCATCACGCCACCGGCGATCGCGCCGACCGCACCAACGGTCATCACGCTGATCGCGATCTTATTGCGGAACTCGGCCTTGTCGCGCTTGTTGTTGAGGTCGTCGTACTTCGCATCGGTCAAATCGCAGCCGACATTCGCGCAGTCGCGCGCGATCGTGCGGTCGTAATCGTCCATCAGGTCGTTCGCGTTGATCTGGATCAAGCCGCCGACACCGGCGACCGCCAAGCCACCGCCGAACACGACCCACGGAATCCAGCCCGGCCAGCGGTGGACGACCTTCGCGGCCTTGTCGAGTGGCATCAGCTTGACGTCGACGGCTTCCGTCTTGCCGCCGACGACCACGATGTCCATCGGCTTCGTCAGGAAGCCTTCCTTCGTGCCGACGACGCCGTGCTGGCCGGGCGCCACGCGGCGCTTCTCTTTGCCTGGGCACGTCAGCAGCGGCTGACCGTCGAGCGTGACCTTCGCGCCCTGTTGCGAGCAACTGATCTCGATCTCGGCGATCTGGGTCGCGAGCAGCTTCTGGTAGTTCAGCGCTTCGTTGTAGATCGCCTCCTCGAACGGATCCTTGCCGAACTCGAGCGCCTTCGTCAGCTCGTCATAGGCCTCGACTGGACGATCGAGCTGGATCAGGCAGCGCACGACGTTGAAGCGAATCGCCGGGTGGTTCCACGACGTGAGCGCGGCCTGATAGGCGTCGAACGCTTCCTTGAAGTTGCGCTTCAAGAACAGCGCATTGCCCTCTTCGAGCTTCTTCTGGGCCGCGGCCTTCTTCTGCTCCGAGACACCTTGCGACCACGGCTGCGCGAACACAGGCGTAGCCAACCCCAGGACGAGCGCGATCACCCACCAGCGCATGCAACCAGTATCGCACGCACTCTCAGTCGTCGGACTTCTTCGACTTCTTCTTTTTCTTCTTCTTCGTCGTCGTCTTCTTCTTCGGCTCTTCTTTGGGCTTCGGCGGCGGCTCTTCTTCCTTGACCGACGGCGGCGTCACCTTCTTGAAGTTGGCCCCGATGCCGGGCTCGTCGAGGGCCAACGACTCCTGCAGCGCGATCATCGTCCACTTGCCGTCGGTCTTCTCGAAGACGCTGAACAGACGGAGCGGCAACGGCTCGTCGTCGTCGGCAAACCGGACCACCGGCGCGGTCACCCACGCGAGCTCACCGTCGCGCGTCGTCATCGCCGTGACCTCGCCCGCACTGGTGTGGCGCAGGTTGACCTTCGCGCGCTTCTTCCACAGCTTCTCGATGTCCTTCTTGCCGCGCGTGATGTCACCTTCGGAAGGACCGACGACGACTGCGTCGGAGCGCTTCGCGAGATCCTCGGCCCACACCGTCGGATCGGCGAGGCCCTTCTTGAAGCGATCGACCGCGCCTTCCGCGCTGTCGGAGACCTTCGCGAAGCCCGGCATGCCAGGCGGCACGATCGCGTCCTTCTTCAGCTCGGCACGGACTTCCTTCATCGATGGCGTGTGCGCGATGCCCGCAGCGACGACGACCCAGAAGTCGTCCTCGTTCGACAGCACCATCATCGCCGACATCGGCTTGCCCTCGACGTCCATCACGTCGACGACCCACGCCGAGTTTCCGCCCGGCGACGCGACGACGCTGAGGCCGTCGCTCTTCACGGACGGCTTCGCGTCCTTGCCCATCGCATCGAACGTCGCGCGCAATGCGACGAGCGCGTCGCTGCGTGACTGCGAAGCGTCGGTGCGGCGCGGACCGAACACGACGAGCGGCTCGGCGAGCAGTGCCATGAGGCCGTCGGTCTTGGCGTGCTCGACGGACTGCACGATCTCGGTGATGAGACCCTTCGCGTCCTTCTCGGCCTTGCGCTCGTCGACAGGCGCGGCCTTCGGCTTCTCGGGTTCTTTGGGGGCGCCACCACCGCCGCATGCCATTGCGGCGAGGCAGAGCGCTGCAAGCGAGCGCATGGTTACCGTTGTTTGGCGGCGACTCGCTTCGTGTGTGCGAATCCGCTGGGCTTCACTTCGTCGGGCATCGTGATGTACGGCGACGTCCGGTCGTCGTTCGCGGGCGCCGCGTTCGTGCGCACCGTCTGCTCGTTGACCTTGCCCGTGCCCGTCCCGCGCGCGGTGCGCCCCTTCGGCTGATACGGCGTGTACGCCGGCGGCCGCACCTGTTTCGGATCGGCGACGGTCGGCAGCTGCGGCACCGGAATCACGGTCGACCGCATCGCCGGCTCGATCAGCGGCCGCGTCTTCTCGTTCGCGAACGGCGACGGCTGCTGCACGGTCTTCTCGGGTGCGAATCCCGGTGGCGGCTTCACCGCCGCCGCCCCACGCGCTGGCGTGCTGCGCGCGACCGCGAGCTTCTTCTGCATCACGCTCATCACCTGCGGCGCGACGTCGTTCTCCTCGACCCACGCTTCGTTGAACGGCTCGGTCTCCGGCCACGGCGGCAGCGGCTCGGGCTCGGGCTTGGCCGTCTGCGTCTTGCCGTTGATCGGGAAGCCAGGGTTCGTCTTGCCTTTGATCGCCGACGCAACCACCGCCGACGCTCTCACCAGATCTACGCGCGCCACTTCGGTTTCCACCGCGCGGGCGCGTGCCATTGCGATCTCCCATTCCCACTCATCCTCCCCCGGCTCCTCTGCAGCGGCAACTACTGGGGCAGGTGCTGGAGCGGACGCAGGTTTTGGCGTGGGCGCGATGACGGCCGCGGGCGCGGGTGCAACGCCTGGAAGCGGGCGCGAGACGGGTGCAGCAATGGGTGCGATCGGCGCTGCGGGTGCGGCGGGTGCAATCGTGCGCGCGGCGAGCGGCGGGGGTGCCGGAGGGAGCTTGTGCAAACTCGCAGGAGCGGCAATTGGCTTAGCCGTGGCTCGCTTCGGAGCCCCCCAGTGCTCGAGCTCCATCGCCGCGAGGTCGTCGTCGGTCCAGCCGACGATCTTGGCGCCGAGGCCGTCGTCGAGGACGGCCGGACGCATGGAGATCACCCGGTCATCGGCGGTCCGGATCAGCCCGTACCGATCCAGCTTCGCGTACCCGAAGCGGCGAAGGAAGTTGTCGATGGCACCCATGCGACGCCTCAATTGCAGCGTGTAGGCCAGCTGACGGCGGCGATCGCATCGCGCAACTCCGCAGACCCTGGATGCCACTCCCGACGCGCGGGACGAAGGACCCCACGACGAGGACCCGCGCGGGGTCTCGTCTCCCACCCTGTGAACTCAGCGGGTTGGGCGAGAAATTCTTGCAACCAACGCGAGGCTCACACCCACCGCTAGCGACTATTCATCCCGATTGCTCAGCGGCCCTTGTACTGCGGCGGGCGGCCTTCCGCGAACGCGGCGAGGCCTTCGTCGCGGTCTTCGGAGAACAGCGTGCGCTCGTAACACTCGCGCTCGATCTCGAGCGCTTCGACAAGCGGTCGACCGTAGCCGCGCTCGATCGCGCTCTTCGCAGATGCCACGGAAATCGGCGCGCACGCGATCAAGTCGGTGATGATCGCGTCGGCCGCCGCGCGCAGCTTGTCGCGCGCCACGA
>DASUFX010000713.1:0-17117 GCA_036274355.1 Kofleriaceae bacterium
TTCAACTCGTCGACGATCACGGCGCTGATCAAGCTGATTCAGGTGTGCCGCAAGTCCAACGTGAAGCTCGTCATGGTCTACGACCAGAGCCTCAAGTGGCAGCGGCTCTCCTTTGATGCTCTTCGCGTCTTCGAGAAGAACGATGATCTGTTTCACCTGAGGTTCGCATGAGTCCAACTGACGACTTTGGGTTTTCCATCGATCTGACCGTTCGTAACGAGTGGAAGAACATCGATCTACTCAGAACGTCGGTACAGAACTGTTTCATCGCGGTCTTTGCGGACCTCGACGGCTGCCACGCGATCGCGATGGTGACCGGCGAGCTGCTCGAGAACGCGCTCAAGTACGGCGATTGGTCGAATGCAGACCGCGCGATGTTCCGACTCCGCGTCCACGGGCGCGAAGGCAACATCGAGGTCAGCGTGCAGAACCCGCTGAAGCAGAGCGATCAGCACGCGGCGAGCCTGCAGACCTCGCTCGAGTGGCTGAACAGCTTCCCGAAGCCCGAGGCGGCGTACCGCGCGCGCATGCTGCAGATCGCGCAGGAAGACAGCGACGCCGCGCCGAGCAAGCTCGGCCTCGTGCGCATCGCGTTCGAAGGCAACTGTCGGATCAGTGCGAAGGTCGATAAGGGCGCGGTCACCGTGACCGCCGTCCTGATGCGCGAAGACGCTTAAGGGCAGGGCGCGCTGATGGCGGCCGGCGCATACACCGTCGGCACGCCGTCGCGCAGATAGCTCGCCAGGAAGCAGCCGTACTGGTACTTCACCTCGTCGAGCTGGCGATGGATATAGTGGGCATCGAGGATGCCGCCGTCGCGGTACTGCACGACGACCGACGTCGTGGTGCGGTTCGCGCGCACTGGATACGCGAGCAGGCCCTGCATGTGATCGGTCGCGAGCGCGTCCTGCGTGCCTGGCCACACCATCTCGCCGGCTTCCTGGTTGCCGTAGGCGAGTGCGGCCGCGTCGAAGATCTCGTTGCGGAAGAATTTGTCGTCGAGCCCGATCGGCTGATAGACGTGCCGCGCTGGGAAGCCGGGCAACGGGCGGCGCGACAGCCGCGCCATCGCGTTGATCGGATCGGCGATCTCCCAGCCGAGCTCGATGAGTGCGAGCGACGGATGCACGAACGTGAGCTGCTCGCTGTCCACGCCGAGCACGCTACCGAGTAGCGCGCGCGAGCCCGGGATGATCGCGGTGTCGAGGATCATCAGGTTCCAGAAGCCACCGGCACCGAACGCAGTCACCGCGCCGATGCGCGGCTCGACGGCGCTCACCATGTTCGTGTACATGCCACCCATCGAGTGGCCGCCGGCGACGACCGCGTTGCCGTCGAAGTGCGCCGGCGTGCCGTCGCAGTTCGTCAGCTGGACGTCGAGCAGTGCGTCGAGAAGCAGCCGCTGCTCGAACACGCCTTGCTGGAACGTGTACGGGAACGCGGCGAGGTTGTTGAGGTTGAGATAGTCGTAGTTGCCGGAGCCAGGCTGGCGCTCGGGGTTGAGCGGCAGTGCCGCCGCGGCACTCGCGATGCCGCGCCGTGCGACGACCGCGCCAGGACCTTCGCCCGGCGTCGGATCGCCGTCGGGCGTCGTGCTCGGACCGTCGTCGACGAGATCGAACGATGCGCCACCCGAGCCGTGGAAGAACTGCCAGAGCGGCCAGCCGGCCTGTGGCATCTGCGTGGTTGGCAGCACGATCCGAAGCGGCACCGTCAGCTCGCCTTGCTGGCGTGGCGTGTCGCCATCGAGCTCGAACCGACCGTCGCTGTTGAACGGCGCCGTGCCGACCTGAAACTGCGGCAGCGTCACCGTCGCCGAGAACGAACAGAAGCCAGGATAATTCGTCGCGTCACGCGTGATCGTTCCAATCGTCGCGGTGTGCGCAGCACGCACGGCTTCGGAGCGCGCATGAAGCAACGCGACCTCGTCGCCGGTCGTGAACACCGTCGCGACGAGCATGTCGTCGGCGGACAGCGCTTCGAACAGCGGCGCGTAGAGCTTCGCGGCAGCGGCGGCGCGCGCACCGTCGGGCGTCTTCCCCGCGGCGAGCGTCGCGAATGCACGGGGTACTTCGACGCCGGGTGCGAACGCGCGGGTGAGCACGAACGCGTACTGGGTGCTAGCGCGCAGCACGGTGCCGGGGCGCGGTGCGATCGCGACGAGCCCGCTGCCGTAGCTGTCGTCGGCGAGCGATTGCGCGACGACCGGGTACTGCGTGCCGCGCTCGGGCGATTCGCGATCGATGTCGACGAGCAGCGCCGTATCGGCGAGCGTGTCGAGCGTGTGCACCGGCGCGCCGTCGGTAAACCGGAACCACGCGATCGGCATCACCGGAAACCCGCGGCGCTCGCGCGCGACCGACAACAGATCGTTCACGACGGGCAGGTTGCGCTGGTTCGGAAACCCGGCGAGGTCAGGCCGGCCATCGCTGGTCAGCCGCAGGTCCGACGGAAACGGCAGATCCCAGAACGTCTCGTTCGCGAGTGGCGCGTCCAGCTCGAACGCGACCGTGTTCGTCTGTGGCGATTCGGTGCAGGCAGCGACGAGTACGACCAAGGCCAGGCGACGCATGCCTGTTGGTACTGGGATGGCGGCGTGTGCCCGTACAAATAGATCCGGCCATCGGGACGGCGGCGTGCGTCCATACAAATAGATTCGGCCATCGCGTTGGCTACTCGCCTAGCTAGGCAGCGTCTTCACGAGCTTGCCACCGCGAAACTGCCACAGCGTGTTCGGCACGCCTGCGGTCCACACCTCGTCGCGGGTCAGCGGCATCGTCGCGATCACCGCGACGCGATCGTTGGGCGTCGTGACTGCGGCGAAGTCGACGGTGACGTCCTCGTCGGCAAGCGTCGCCTGCTTGAACGGCGCCTTGCGCACGATGTAGTGCAGCTTGGTCGAGCAGCGCGCGAACAGCTGCTTGCCGTCACCGAGCAGCATGTTGAACGTGCCGTCCTTACCGATTTTGCCGGCGTGGCGAGCGACCGCTTCGGCGTAGTCCGCCTGCGAGCGCGGGAAGTCCTTGAACTCGTGCTCGAGCGCGCCGAGCAATGCGCAGAACGCATGCTCGCTGTCGGTCTCGCCGATCGGCTTGAAGCGGCCGAGCTTGAGGTGTTTGGCCTTCTTCACGGTGCCGTTGTGTGCGAACACGAAATGGCGGCCCCAGAGCTCGCGAGAGAACGGATGCGTGTTCGCGAGGCCGATCGCGCCGCGCGTCTTGCGTCGCACATGGGCGATCGCGAGCAGCGTCTTGATCGGATGCTCGCGCACGAATCTCGCGAGCGGCGAGTTCGCGGCCGGTGTTGGCTCGAGAAACATGCGCGCGACGTTGCCGTCGTACAGCGCGAGCCCCCAGCCATCGCTGTGCGGACCGGCCTTGCCGCCGCGGGTCGCGAGGCCAGAGAAGCTGAACACGATGTCGGTCGGGACGTTGCACTCCATCCCGAGCAGCTCGCACATGGCGGCAGATTATCACTGCCGAGAGATCGCGAACCGTACGCTGCCGTCGGATTGATTCGCAGCCGTGATCGTCAGCGCCATGTGCTCGGCCCGGCTCTTGGCGACCTTCGCCGGTCGCGTGGCGCGCATCAGTCGTGGTCGTCCTGCTTGTAATCGACCTCGTGATGCTGCTCGAGGATCTTGCCGGTCGCATCGATCACGATCTCGTCGTCGCCGATCTCGACCTCGAACGCGACGCCGGTCGGGCTGACGACGACCTCGGCTTCACCGATCGTGCCCTTGCTGGCGAGTGCTGCGGTCACGGCGGTCGGCAGCGCGGCGACCGGGAGTGCGACCTCGGTGCGCTGGAGCTCGCCGGCACCTCCGACCTCGATCTCGAGCTTGGTCTGGACCGCGGCTTCGTACGTCGTCACGCCGCCTTCCTGTTCGCTCGTGACGTTCGCAGTCGGGCCGAGGATCGCGTCGATGGTTTTGCGCACTTGCGCGGGTACGGGCGCAGAGTTGCCGCCGGTTTGTCCACCGCCAGCGCCGCCACCGCCGGCGGTCTGCGAGTGAGCGCACGCGGTGATCGCGAGCATCAAGAGGAGGTTACGCGTCGTGCCGAGTCTCATGCGTGCAGAATACAGATCGCAGATGAATGGCACGTTAAATCGTGCTCTTATCGTCGCCCTATGATCCGAGCCCTGGGAGTGTTTGTGGTGCTGCTCGCGCTTGCTTCGCCGGCACGTGCACAGGAGGACGCCGAGAAACCTGCGCCGGCGAAGGTGGACACGAAGAAGGCGCAAAAAGCCGACACGAAGAAGGCCGACGCGAAGAAGGCCGACGCGAAGAAGAAGACCGACGCGAAGGTCGGTGCGAAAGCGGACGTGAAGGACGACGAGCCGCTTGCCGATGACGCTGCAGCCGAAGGCTCGGATGCCGATGTGCCGCTGACGCCCGAAGAGATCGAGGCGTCGCTACCGCCGCACGTCAAAGGTCCACAGCTCGTCGACCTCGGCAGCAACATCGAGGTCAACCTGCCTGAAGGCATGATCCTGCTCGAGCGCGCTGAAGCGCGGAAGATGCTCGAGAAGAGCGGTGACTTCACGGACAACGTGCTCGGCATCGTCGGCAAGGTCGACGCGAACTGGATGATCGTGATCGAGTTCGATGACATCGGTTACGTCAGCGACAAGGACGCGGACCAGCTCGACGCGAACGAGCTGTTCAAGCAGTTCCAGGATGGCAATATCCAGCAGAACGCGCGGCGCAAGACGCTCGGCGTTCCCGAGCTGTTCCTCGACGGCTGGAGCGAGATGCCGCAGTACCACGCCGTGCAGCATCACCTCGTGTGGGGCCTCAAAGGCCACAGCACGGACGGTCCGGTCATCAACTTCTTCACGCGCATTCTCGGCCGCGCGGGCTACATGTCCGTGAACCTGATCGATAGCCCCGATGCGATCGAGCAGTCGAAGAAGGACACCGCGGGCGTGCTGAGCGGCATCCACTTCAAGACCGGCTACACGTACGAGGATTACCGCGAAGGCGACAAGAACAGCGGCATCGGCCTCAAGGCGCTTGTTCTTGGCGGTGCGGGCATCGCGGTCGTCAAGGCAGCGAAGGGCGGGTTCATCATCGCGCTTCTGCTCGCACTGAAGAAGGGCTTCATCGTCGTGATCGCGGCGATCGGTGGCTTCTTCAAATGGCTGTTCGGCAGGAAGAAGAAGGATGACGGGCTCGACGTCGCGTCGATGCCGCCGTCCGATCCGCCGCCGTCCGATCCGCCGCCGCCGTCCGATCCGACCGTCTAACGCCGACCGTCCGTCTGTCCGGCACTGCACGAGTCGTGCAGAAAATAGTCGGACTGGTCGCGCTGGTCGGGCTGGTCGGACTAATTAACGGGAGGCGTGAAGAGCTCGAGCGTCGAGACCGGCGCGTTGCTCGGCGTGAGCCCACTCGCGATTAGGATCTGACCGTTCGGCAGCGCGATCGCGACGGCGTTCGTGCGCGGAACGGTGAGCGGAGCGGTCGTGATCGGTGCGAGCGTCGCCGCGTCGAAGATCTCGACCGTGCCGTCGATCGTGCCTGCCGCCGTGCCACCCGCGATGATCAAGAAGCGCGACGTTGCAGCAGCGGCGCAGCCGGTCTTCGCGACCGACGGGATGTTCGGCAGCGTTTCGGCGTCCCCCGATGCGGCGTCGATCCGCACGGCGTCGGTGGTGCCACAGACCACGAGCACCTTGCCGCCGGGCAACGCGACGACGTTGGCGTCGGGACGCGCAGCTTCGGGAATCGATAACGTCGTGAACGTGCCCTCGCGAAACCGCACGACGCCGCTCGGGCCCGCGAAGATCGAAGTTGGCTTGCCGTCGTTCGCGATGAGCGAGACGCCCGCCGCGGGGAGCGCCGCGATTTCGTCGCGCGCGATCATCTCGCCGTTGAGGCCCGAGAACTGGGCGGGAGGCGCGCCCGTGATCAAGAACTGTTCGTTGGCGAGCGGGACTGCTGATTGCCCGGTGCGTGCGAACGCATCCTTCGCGCCGTAGTCGAGGTATGCGCCGTTCGGTCGTGCGTTCGTATCGAAGCGCCAGAGATCGGCGGTGGGCGCGTCTGCGTCGTCGCTGCCGCCGAACATGTACGCCGCGTTGTTGCCGCCGGTGGCGAGCGCGAGTGCGGTGCGCGGCGCCGGCATCGGCAGTCCGACGACGACCGAGTGATCGAACGCGTTGTAAATGCTGATCGCATCGCTGACCGGGCCGGTTTCGAGGCGGCCGCCAGCGAAGATCGCACCGTAGGTGAGCGGCGCGGCCGCGACCTCCGAGCGAGCAGGCGAGAGGACCGCCGGCGAGGCGCCAACGCTGAGTGGCGGCGCCATGTAGATCACGATACGGCCGTTGAGTGCGCCGGTTGGAAACGCCGGCGACGCGCCGTTCGCGACAAGCGCGCCACCCGCATCGAATCCTTCGACGAGGATCGCGGTGTCTTCGCCGGAGGCCGGCAGCTCGAGCGAAATCTCAAAGCCGTGCGCGGTACGGTCGGCGGTGGTGACTTGCCGCGGATTGGTGAGCGTCATCCGCAGCTGCTGCACCGAATCGAGCAGCGTCGAGCCCGGCGCTTCCGTCAGCGTCACCGCGAGCACGCCGGTTTCACCGGAGCACGCTGATACGAGCCCGAGCAAACCAAGCCAGCACCATCTCGGCCACATGCAACTCGATTGCATATCGTCCGACGCGCGCTGCATATCGTCCGACGCGCGCTGCATATCGTCCGACGCGCGCTGCATATCGTCCGACTCGCGCTGCATATCGTCCGACTCGCGCTGCATATCGTCCGACGCGCGCTGCATATCGTCCGACGCGCGCTGTGATGACCCGTGCTGCGCGATCACTTCGCGAGCTCCTCGATGGCCGCGCGCGCGACGCCACGCACCTTGATCGTCTTGCGTCGCGACGACGCGCCGGCGATCACCTCGACCGCGCCGCGCGAGACGCCGAGTGTCTTCGCGAGCAGCTCGATCACCGCGGCGTTCGCTTCGCCGTCGACCGGTGGCGAGGTCACCGCGACCTTGAGCCGGCCGTCGTGCAGCGGGCCGACCTTAGCGCGCGACGCACGCGGCTGGACGAGCACGTCGAACGTCACGGCGCCGTCGTGCTCTTTCAGATTCATTTCCCGTGTCGGCCGAGCTCGCGCGCGCGCTTCGTCGCGGTCTCGACGGCGTTGATCAACGTGGTGCGCAGCCCGCCTTCTTCGAGCGTGTGCAGGCCCGCGATTGCGGTGCCGCCGGGCGACGTGACCATGTCCTTGAGGCGGCCCGGATGCTCGTCCGTTTCGAGCAACAGCTTCGCCGAGCCCATCACGGTCTGTGCCGCGAGCCGCTGCGCGTTGCGGCGCGACAGGCCAACTTTCACGCCCGCGTCCGCGAGCGCTTCGAGAATCAGAAAGATGTATGCGGGGCCGGAACCCGACAGTCCGGTCACGGCATCGAGGTGGCTCTCGTCGAGCTCGACGGTGATGCCGACCGCGTCGAACAGTGCGCGGGCGGTCGCGAGATCGGTCGTGCTCGCGTGCTTGCCCGCGGCAACTGCAGTCGCGCCCGCACCGACGAGTGCCGGCGTGTTCGGCATCGCGCGCACGACGCGCACGCCATCGGGCAGCGACTCTTCGATCGTCTCGGTATCGACGCCTGCTGCGATCGACACGACGAGCGTGCCGGGCTTCACCTGGTCGCCGACCTCGCGCATGACCTTGTCGAGAATCTGCGGTTTCACCGAGAACACGAGCAGGCCGCAGCGCTGCACGACCTCGCGGTTGTGCGTGGTGACGTCGATGCCGTACGCCTTGCGGAGCTCGTCGAGGCGCTCCTGGCGCGGAGCGGATGCGGCGATGCGATCTGCAGTGACGTGACCGCCGCGCACGAGGCCGCGGATCATCGCCTCCGCCATGTTGCCGGCGCCGATGAATCCGATGGTGTGGGCCGCGAGGATCGACACGCCTCGGGTGTAGCACCTATCCGATGTTGAAATCTTCCTTCTCGTGCGCAGCCGCCGATCCGTCGCTGAATCGCCCCAGTGTGTAGCGTTCAAAAATCTCGTGCTTCGCGCCGCCGGTCAGCCACTCGGCGTAGAGCTTGCCGACGATCGGAGCCATCATGAAGCCGTGGCCGACGAAGCCACACGCGAGGAAAAAGTCAGGATGGTTCGGAGCGGGGCCGACGATCGGGTTGCCGTCCGGCGATTGGTCGTACGGACCCGCCCACTGGCGCAGGATCTTGATGTCGCCGAGGATCGGCATCAGGCGTACGAGCCGGCGCGAGTAGGTGGCGAGGAACTCGAGCGTCGACCCCATCGCATACGTCGAGCCGTGGCCGGGCACCGTCACGCCGCCGACGATCTCGCCGCGCATCGACTGGCTGCAGTACAGCCCGCTCGACAGCTCCGACACCATCGGGCGCAAGAACGGCTTGAGCGGCTCCGACGAGCAGATTTCGTGACGGATCGGATACGTCGGCACCTCGACGCCGACCATCCGCGCGAGCTGCGGCGACCACGCACCAGTCGCGTTGATCACGCGGCGTGCGCGCACCGTACCGCGCGACGTCTCGATCACGTAGCCGCCTTCACTCGCCTGCGCGAGCTGCGTGACTGCGGTCTGCGTGAAGATGCGCACGCCGAGCGCGGCTGCTTGCCGCGCGTAGCCCCACAAGAACGGCCACGGAAACAAGATGCCGTCGGTCGAGTTGTAAGACGCGCCGACGATGCCGGTGAGATCGAGCTCGGGCACGATCTCCTGCGCGGCGCTCGGGTCGAGCATCTTCGTCGGGACGCCGCAACGATTTTGCAGCGCGATGTTTTTCTCGAGTCGCGCGACTTCTTTCGCGCTGCGCGCGAGGAACAAGTAGCCGCCTTGCCGGAACCACACGTTGACGCCGAGGTCGACGGCGAAGCGCCGGCACAGCTCCACCGACTCCTGCATCAGCCGGATGTTGATCTCGGTCGACCATTGCTGGCGCACGCCACCGCCGTTGCGACCCGATGCGCCCTCGGCGAGGTAGCCGCGTTCGAGCACGACGACATCGTGGAGGCCGCGGCGCGCGAGGTAATACGCGATTGCGAGGCCCATCACGCCGCCGCCGACGATCGCGATCTCGGCGCGCGCGGGCACCGGGCCCGTCGCTTCGAGCGTCGCGGGCAGACGAATCTCGCCGCTTGCATCAGCGCGGCTGTCGTCTTCGTCGTCTGCGTTGCCGGGGATCATGGATCGGTCTTGTCGTCGTCGAAGCGATGCGCGGGGATCGTGGAGGTCTTGTCGTCGTCGATGCGATGCGCGGGGATCATGGATCGGTCTTGTCGTCGTCGAAGCGATGCGCGTCGGGCGAGCGCGCGAGGATCTTGATCGGCGTTGGTGCGAGCGGCGGCCGCGACGTGAACGGCCGAATTTCCTCCGGCTTCTTGCCCGTCAGCCGCGCGAGCTGCGTCGCCATCGGCGCGAGGCATTCCTTGCCCTGGCACGGTCCGGTGCCGAAGCCGGTGTAGCGCTTGACCTCCTCGATATCGAGGTAGCCGCGCGACACGCAGTGCTCGAGGTCGGCGAGCGTGACGTCTTCACAGCGACAGAGAACGACTTTGCCGGCCATCGCTACTCGCTACCCAGCGCCGCGACGACATTCGCACCGACGCGGGCGCCATCCGCGGCAGCAACCTGTGGCCCTTGATACCCGGTGACGTCTCCGCAAGCCCACACACCGTCGGTCGACGTCTTGCCATGCGCGTCGACGACGACGCGAAATCCTCCGGCTTCGGGATCGAGCGTGACATTGCACTTCTGTTGTCGTGCGCCTTCCGACGCCGGCGACGGAATCGCGGCGACCGCGACGAGATCACAATCGACGCGCCCGTGCTTCGTCTCGACGCCGCTCACCCAGCTGCGACCGCGCACGCCAAGCATGTCGGCAAGCCCGACGCGCGTGACTTCGGCACCCGCGGCAGTGAGCGCACTTGCGAGCGCCGCTGCATCGCTCGCGACTTCCGGCACCTCGACGATGCAGACCTTGTCGCCGCCGAGGATGCCGTGATCGACGAGCAAGCGACCGACCGCGCGCGCAGCGATCACGCCGGGGCGATCGTTCTCGTGGAACGGCAGGTTCACCGCGTAGCCACCGGTCGCCCAGATCCATGCGCGCGCGTGCGCGCGGAACAGACGCTCCGGAGAGGCGATCGCGAGCACGCCGCGATCGTCCTCGGGAAAGAAACCGATCGCGGTCGAACGTGCGAGCACTTCCACGCCCGCGTTCACGGCTGCGGCCCATGTGGCTTCCGCTTGCTCGCGACCGGTACGCGGATCGGCGCGCAGGCTGCCACCCGGTCGCAGCTGATCGTCGACGAGCAACGTGCGCTTGCCGGCCTTCGCGCACGTCGTCGCGGCTGCAAGGCCCGCGGGACCGCCGCCGATCACGCAGACGTCGACGTTACGCTCAACAACTTCGGGCAGCTCGGTCGCAGGTTTGTCGGGCAACTTGCCGAGCCCCGACAGCTGACGCACGACCTTGTTCGCGAGCTTGTTGAGCACCGACGAGCTGGTCATCAGCGTGTGGTGATCGAGCCCGCGCGAGAACAAGAAGTCGACCGCGCCAAGCAGATCGACTTCGGCCGATGGAAATGCGTTCTGGCCTTCGACCTCGGAACCCGGCGTGCACGGCGACTGACACGCGCGCAGGTTCGGCACGCCATCGAGCCGCACCAGGCAGCCGCTGCAATGACCTTCGAGGCAGAAGAACGTGCGCGGACGGTGATACTTCAGCGACCGCGACAGCACGCGGGTACCGCTCGCGAGCGCCGCGGCTGCGATACTTTCTTGCGCGAACGCGCGGACACGCTGGTCGGCGATGCGCACTTCAACGGCATCGCCTCGTGCAGCATCGAGAGCTGGAAGCCGGCGCGCCACCGCACACTGATAGCGCATGCCGGGCCGTCTCTGCGACGATCGCCCACCCCAAAAATCTGTAGCGATTTGGTGGCAAAGCGCCGCGACTAAACAGCGCTTGACGTCGGAGTTTGGCCGAGGACGTGCAACGGTGATCGGCCCCCAATTCGACGGCGGTTCGTTGCGTTCACGGCAACGTGCGGGTTACCGTCTGCAGGCGAAAGGACAGGGGAAACCGAATGGCGACTCCAACTAGGCCGTGCCCGTATTGCGGCGCGGCAGTGCTGATGAACGCTCCCGCGTGCGGAACGTGCGGTCGACCGATGCCGCCTGCTCAAGCAGGTGCCGGTGGTAATCCACAACCGGCGAAGACGATGTTCGGATACGCGGCACCGGTCGTTCCGAACCGCCCGGGTCAGCCGCCGGCACCAGCAGCGCCGCAGCAACCGCCCCGTCCTGCAGCACCGCAGCAAGGTGGTTTTCAGCCGCCGCAGCAGCAGGGATTCCAGCCGCCGCAACAGCAGGGCTTCGGAGCTCCGCAAGGTCAACCGGCGGGCCCCTCCGGGCAGAACCCGTACGGCCAACCGGGCGGACAGAATCCGTATGGCCAACCGGCTGGCGGACAGAACCCGTACGGCCAACCGGCGGGCGGACAGAACCCATACGGCCAACCGGCTGGCGGACAGAACCCATACGGCCAACCGGCCGGACAGAATCCGTACGGTCAGCCGGCAGGCGGACAGTTCGGTGGACAGCCCGGTGGCTCTGGCTTTGGTCAGCCCGCTGGTCAGCAGCCGGGCTACGGACAGCAGCCCGGATTCGGACAGCAGCCTGGCTATCCGCAGGCAGCGAATCCGTACGCAGCGCCGCAGCAGGACCTGCCCGGACCGCTCGACGACATGGCGCGGAAGATCCCGACGTCTGCGCCCGGAACGATCTTCGGCTTCCCGGTCGCGAAGCTTCGCGACGCGACCATCCAGCGCAAGATCCTGTTCCTCGCTGGCGTCGCGCTCGTCGCGTCGATCGTCGTGCCGCTGATGACGAGCCCGGTGCTCGTGTTCCCGTTCTCGAGCGGCGTGCCGAAGTGGGACTTCTTGATCTGGCCGATCATCTCCGGTGGCGCGTACCTGCTCGTCGCAGCAGCGCCGCCTGACATTCGCGCAAAGGTGCCGCCCGCGGTCCTGCAATGGATACCGTTCGGTGTGTCATTCGCCGGCATCTTCATGGTCGGCGGAGGTGGTGGCGGCGGTGGCGCTGGCGGCTTCGCTGGTGTGCACGACACGCTGCACCAGCTCGGGTACGCCGTCCTCGTGTTCGGTCTGCTCGCGCGCATCGCGCAGCCGCAAGATCAGATCGCGCGCATCATCATCGCGGTCGGCGCCGGCATGATGGTGATCGGCTGGTTCCACATGTTCGACTACGCCTTCCACTTCTCGGGCGTACCGGCACTGCTGATCATCTATGTCCTGCTCGACTTCATCATCACGACGCTCGGTGTGGCCTGCATCCTGTTCGTCGTGCCGCCGCAAAAGTTGCCGCCTGCATTACAGGCGATAGACGCGTTCGGACCGCTGATCGCAGCGGTGCTGATCCTGTGGCTGCCCGCGCAGGTGATCCTGTTCGGTCTCGCCGGCCTCGTGCACCTGCACATGGGCATCGGTGCGATCCTGATCAGCGCTCACATGCTGATTCGCATCGTGGCGTACTTCGGCGTCCTGATGATGGCGTCGCCGGCCGCGTACGAAGAGGCGAAGGCGATGTTCATGAAGAAGCCGGGTGGTGGTGCGCCGCCGCCGAGTGGTGGCGGTTATCCGCCCCCGGGTGGTGGCTACCCGCCGCCGGGCGGAGGCTATCCGCCGCCGGGTGGTGGTGGTTACCCGCCGCCGCAGGGCGGTGGTGGCTACCCGCAGCAGGGCGGCGGCTGGCAATAAGCTACTGACTCCCGGTCAAAACTGACCGCACTGTGACGAGGCCCGTTGCTGCAAAGCAACGGGCCGATTCGTTTTCGGATCTATGCTCTCGCCATGCGTGAACGCGGCCTGGAGTTCAAAGTCGGCCTGCTGATCTTGTTGTCGAGCGCGATCTTGGTCGCGTTCATCTTCGTGCTCGGCAACTTCTCGTTGCGCTCCGGGTTCAACATCTACGTCGACTACGACTACATCGGCAGCCTGCAGCCCGGCGCGCCGGTCAAGGTCTCGGGCATCAAGGTCGGCAAGGTCTCCGATATCGAGTTCCGCGGCGGCAAGATCGACGCGAAGCTGCCGGGACCGAACCAGCGCGTGCAGGTGCGGCTCACCGTGTGGATCGAAGACCGCGTGCGCGACTCGATTCGCAGCGATGCCGAGTTCTTCATCAACACGGCTGGCGTGCTCGGCGAGATGTACCTCGAGATCGTGCCAGGTCGCGATTGGGACAAGCCGCCGATCGTGGCAGGCGCAGTGATTCACGGTCTGCCGGCCGTTCACGATCCGCCGCGCACCGACCTCGTCGTCGCGCGTCTCTACGAGGTGCTCGATGGCGTTGCCGGCGTGCTCCACGACGATCGCGACGCGATCAAGAATCTGCTCGCGAACAGCGCGAACGCGGTGAAGGAAGCAAACGACCTGCTCCACAACAACCGCGAGCGCATCGGTGAGCTCATCGGCAACGGCGCCGATCTCGCGAAGGAAGCGAAGGTCACGCTATCGAAGGTGAACAATGGCCTCGGCGATGGCCGTCAGATCGGCACGCTGGTCGCCGACGCCGACCAGACGCTCAAGGCCGCGCAGAACACGATGTCGTCGCTGACGCCGTCGGCGCAGGCGCTGATGACCGACGCGACGCGCGTTACGAAGATCATCACCGAGGAGCGCATCGACAAGGCGATCAACGCCGCGGACAAGGCGGCGACCGCGGCGGGCAAGGCCGGCGGCCTGATCGACAACGTCAACGGCATGGTCACCGACCTGCGTGCAGGCAAGGGAACCGCCGGCGCGTTGCTCGCGCGCGATGACGTCTACAGCGATCTGCGCGAGCTGATCCGCGACCTCAAGCGGAATCCGTGGAAGTTCTTCTGGAAGGAATGATCAGCCCGATGTTCCAGAGGACGATCTGGATGCGCTGGCCGAAGTCCGAAGCCAGAGGGCCGAAGCCCGCATGAGCCTTCTCGCGCAAGACGAACGCCTCACGCGTCGAGTGGGCGCGGTGACGCTCGTGCTGATCGCGCTCTCGATCGTATTTTTCGTGTTCGTCTACGATCAAATCGAGTGGGGCAAGCACATCCGGCTGCGCATCTACTTTCATACGACCGGCGGTCTGCGCGAGGGCGCGGATTTCGTCGTCGCGGGCAAGGCGGTCGGCAAGATCGAGGCGATCACGTTCGTGCCGCGCGGCACGAAGCCGAAGCTGCTCGGCGATGAAGAGGGCGTCGCTGTGAAGGTCTCGATCGATGCCGACGACGCCGAGCACATCATGTACGGCGGCGACGTGTTCGTGACGTCGCGCGGCGCGCTGTCAGGTCGCTACCTCGAGATCGGGCCGGCGCCCGAGCCCGGCACGCTGTTGCCCGACGGCACCGTCGCGGGACCGCTGCGCGGACTGCGTGCCGGCGACGAGATCGTCGGCCGTGATCCGCCGACGCTCGATCGCGTGCTGCAACGCACCTGGGACAATCTGACGACGGCCGCGAAGTTCGCCGCCGATATTCGTCCCGAGATGAACGCGCTCACCGCCGAGGTCGACAACCTGCGCGCGACGCTCGATCAGATCGCGCCGGACGTGAAGCTGCGCGACGACGTCAGCGCGTTGATCGACGAAGCGCGGCAGACGAAGGTGGCGCTTGGCGGCGACGCCGGCATCGACCGCATCAGCGCGATGCTCGACCACCTCGATACGACCGTCACGCAAGCGCGCAGCACGATCACGAAGCTGCGTACGAGCGCGAACCAGCTGAGCGCCGGCCTCGACTCGCTGAAGACGAAGCTCGGCACGCGCGGCGCCGAAGCGATCGACAAGGTCGAGGCGGCGATCGATCGCGTGCGCGCGGCGATCGACAAGGTCGATCCGCTGCTTGCCCAGGTCGAGGCGCTGCAGCAGAGCTTCGCGCGCGGCGATGGCTCGCTGCTCAAGCTGATGCACGACCCCGAGTTCCCCGAGGACGCCAAGGAGCTCGGCAAGATCTTGAAGCGTCAGCCGTGGAAGATCATCAACCGGCCGCCGAAGTGATCAACCGGCCGCCGAAGTGATCAACCGGCCGCAGAAGGGATCAACCGGCCGCAGAAGTGATCAACCGGCCGCAGAAGTGATCAACCGGCCGCCAAAGGGATCACGGAACTGGCAGGGCGCTATACGCGCCGAAGCCGACCGCAGCGCCAGCCGTGAGTGCGGTACCGAGCTCGCCCTTGTACTCGGGCAGCTTGATGAAGATGCGATCGGCCGGCACACCGACCGCTGCGTACGCGGCGACATCACTCTTGCGATTGCCGACGCCAGCCGCGATCGGAAAGCCGAGCTTCTTCAGCGTGTGCTGCTTGTACGCGATCGTCTCGCTGCCCGGCATGACGAACCACGCGTCAGCGAGCCGCACCGGGCCGCGCGGAAAGCCGTTGTTGCCGAGCCATTGCCTCGTCGCATCCGTGTAGCGATCCGGGCGCGCGGTCACGTAGACGACCTGATAGCCCCGCTCGGCAACCGCACGCAGCGCAGCCGCGGCGCCCGGCTGTGGCTTGATGTTGCGACCGAGCACGACCGCTTTGACGAACAGGTTCTCCGACGCGGTCAGCGTGCCGTCGACATCCGAGATTACGAGCTGCGAGTCGCGCGGCGCGACATACGCGAGGAACCGCACGCCGCTACGATCGGCGACGACCGATGCATAGATATCGCGCAGACCGACCGGTAAGCGCTGCGCGGGTGCGAGCGCGAGTGCGAACCGGCCGTTGCCGTCGCTGCGCGTACGGCCCACACCTTGCCACTGGCCGGCGATGCACGCGAACAGCTCGACGTCCTCGTGCGCGAGCGACTTGTCGATCACGCCGTAGGCCAGCTTGCCCGCGAGGACCTGGGGCTCGTCGGTCGCCGAGATCAGGTCGTAACCGCGGTGATCGGGGCGCGCGAGCTTCGCGACGAGCTTCTGCCGCCACGACCGGAAGCCTTGCGCGGGACCGGTCGCCGGTGCGCCAGCACAGCGAACGTCGGGCACCGCGCCAGCTTCGAGCGCGCCGCCAGCTTCGATCACGCCGCCGGATGCCGGCGCATACGGATCGATGTGCAGATTCCCCGCGCAGCCGACGAGCACGAACGCGAGCACCCACAGCCGCATCGTGCGTACTTTGACCGCGCGCGGCGGTTGCGCAACAGGGGGATTCTCTCAGTTGCCGAAGTCTGCCGACCTGGGTGCGACCGGTCAGAAGCCCGGCGTCTCCATCGGACCGGACGACTGGCCGTTGATGAACTGCTGGACGACCGGATCGGCGGACGCGCGGAGCTCGGCGGGCGTGGCGACCACGTGCACGCGACCCTGGTAGATGAACGCGACGCGGTCCGCGATGCCGAAGATCGACGGCGGGTCGTGCGAGACCACGATCGCGGTGACGCCGAGCGAAGTCGCCAGCTCGCGAATCAGGCGGTCGACGCGGCGCGCACTCACCGGGTCGAGGCCGGTCGTCGGCTCGTCGAACAGCACGACGTCCGGTTCCAGCGCGAGCGTGCGGGCGATCGCGGCGCGCTTACGCATGCCGTCGGAGAGCTCGGCCGGATGGCGCTCGGCGTACTCGTCCATGTAGACCTGCGCGAGCCGCTTCTTCGCCTCGACGAGCGCGGCGTGGTGGCGCATGCCTTTGTGCTTGCGCAAGGGCAGGGCGACGTTCTCGGCCAGTGTCATCGAGTCGAACAGGGTCGAGCTCTGAAACACCATGCCGATGCGCCTGCGCAGCGGCTCGAGGTTGCGCTCGGGGATGCCATCGACGCGCGAACCGTCGAACCAGATTTCGCCGGCATCGATGCGAAGCAGGCCGATCAGATGCTTGATCGTGACCGACTTGCCGACGCCCGACGTGCCGATGATGAACATCACCTCGCCCTTGTTCACCGCGAGGTCCATGCCCTTCAGTACCGGCTTGCCGCCGAACGCCTTCATCACGCCCTTGAACTCGATGTAGGCGGTCACAGGTCGGCCCCCCAGAGGAACAGCGCGGCCGCCGAGATGATGAAGTCGAGCACGATGACGGCGAAGCTCGAGCCGATCACCGCAGCCGTCGTCGCCCAGCCGACGCCTTCGCTG
>DASUFX010000714.1:0-9238 GCA_036274355.1 Kofleriaceae bacterium
GACCTCGATCAACGCAGCAGCGTCACGCAGTCGCCGACGGTGCCCACGAGATCCGAGAAACCGCCTCGTGCTGGAAACTTCTTACTCGCGCTTTTGGTACTGATCGTCGCCGGTGGGGCCGCAGCCGTGGTTTACTTCGCGCTGCCGTACTTCACCTGACAATGACGAAGCGACGTATCGCGTTGATCTCGACCGGTGGCACGATCGAGAAGACCTACGACGAGCTCTCTGGCGTGCTCGCGAACCACGTCTCCGTGCTCGACGTCATGCTCGCGTCGCTCGAGTTGCGTGGCGTCGAGGTCCAGCGCGTCGCGCTGATGAACAAAGACAGCCTCGACATGAGCGCCGACGATCACACCTTGATCGCGGAGACCGCGCGCAAGCTCGCCACCGAGACGTCGGGTGTGGTCGTCGTCCACGGCACCGATCGGCTGGCGGCGAGCGGCGATCGTCTCGTCGAGCTGGTCGGCACGCCAGCGACGCCGGTCGTGTTCACCGGCGCGATGCGCCCCTACGAGCTGCGCTCGACCGATGGGCTGCAGAACCTGACCGAGGCACTACTCGCGGTACAGCTGCTTGCGCCCGGCGTCTACGTCGCAATGCACAACCAGGTGCTGCAGTTTCCTGGTGTCGTCAAAGACAAGCGCGCGGGTACGTTCGTCAAGGAGCCGCCGCGGTGAGCTTCGACATCGCGCACGCGCTCTCGGGCTTGCTCGAGGCGCTCAACAATGCGCACGTCGGCTTCGTCGTCTTCCGCGCGCAGAACGGCGTCGCCGAGAAGGTGTACGCGAACCAGACGCTGGTATCGAGCCTCGGCTACAGCGTCGATGAATGGCTCGCGACTCCGCTCTGGCATGTGATCCCCGAGGACAAGAAGACGTCGGTCATGCAGATCTTCGAGCGCCTCATCTTCGATGCGCCGATTCCGCCCGCGATCGAAGTGAGCCTGATGCACAAGGACGGTCACGAAGTGCAGGCCGAGGTGGCAGCGGGCCGCGTCGTGGCTGGCGATGGCGCGCGGCTGCTCGTGTTTGTCGTGCGCGACATGCACCGGCAGACACAGCTGTCGCTGCTCGAAGCCGACCGCATCGCGCTCGTCGGCGCGCTCGCCGCGGGGTTCGCTCACGAGACGAACAATCCGCTGACGTCGGTGCTGCTCAATCTGCGCTCGCTGCGCAAGCAGATGCTGAACAACTTGACCGACGTGCCGCAAGCGAACGCGCTGCGCTGCCTCGACGACATCACGACGGGCGCCGAACGCATCGCGAGCAACGTGCGCGCGCTGCAAACGCTCGCGACGCGCAGCGCGACCGGCAAGATCGATCTCGCAGCGGTCGTCTCGGCTGCGCTGCGACTCGCCGCGCCGACGCTCGAACCGCGCGCACACGTGATCCGCCAGATCTTTCCGGTCCCACCGGTTGCCGGCGAAGAGTCGCGCATCGGTCAGGCAGTGCTCGCGATGCTGCTGTTCTCGAGCTCTGGCTTCGACGGCGAGCTGTCATCGGCGAGCAATCGCATCGTCGTCGCGGTGGAAGAGCGCGAGGGCAACGCCGTCGTCGAGGTCAGCGACAACGGCCGCGACCTCACCGGTGAAGAGGCGCTCCATGCGTTCGATCCGTTCTTTCGCTCGCCCGTGCGCGGTGCCGGCGTCGGCGTCGGTCTCGGCGTCGCACGCTCGGTTGCGATCACGCTCGGCGGCGAAGTCACGCTCGCGCAGCGCAATGGCGGTGGCGCGGTGATCACGATGCGCCTGCCGGCGACACCCGACAAGCCGCCCGTCCTCTAGGCGCTCAGTCGCGCATGACGAGGAAGATCGCGTGCGCGGTCGCGACCGGTGCGGCGCGATCGGTTTGCCACGCCTCGACGCGCACGTTCGCGACCCGCCGGCCGTGGCGGGTGACGGTGCTGCGCGCGTGGGTGTCGAGTGGCTGGCCGGACCGTAGGTAATCGACGGTCACGGTGATTGTCTTGGGCAGCACGATCGTCTCCGCGCGCCAGAGCAGCTCGAAGATCGCCGACGATTCGAGCAGCGCGCCGAGCGTGCCGCCGTGCAGCGCGGGCAATCCTGGATTTCCGATCAGATGATCGGCGTACTTCATCGTCGTGATCAGCTCGCCGCCGTCCAGGCGTGCCGACAGGCCGAGGAACCGCGAGTACGGAATGATGTCGAACAGCGCCTGGAAGTCGCCCGACTTCTTCGCTTGCTCGAGTCGGTCGACGAGGCTCATTTCTTCGCTCCCGGGACCTTGGTGCCCAGCATGAACGTGCCCATCGATGTCGCGATCGCATCGTTCTCGTCATCGTGGTAGGCGACCGCGCGTGTGAACGCGACGTTGCGGGTCAGCCGGTAGCACGTCGCGCGGCAGGTGATGTCCTTGCCCGGATCGCCACCGCGCAGATAGTCGATGCGCAGATCGAGTGTCGCGATCGCGGAGAACTCGGTGAGCGCAGCGAACACGGCAGCGCCACAGCACGCATCGATGAGCGCCGTGATCGCACCGCCGTGCAGCACGCCGGTGTCAGGGTTGCCGATCAGCTTCGGATCGTACGGCAGCAGGAACACGGCTTCCGCGCGCTTGATGTCGAGGACCTTGAACCCGAGCGCCCTGTTATGCGGAATCGCGTCGACAAACCCGCGCGAAACCTGGAGGCGGCGTTCGCTCCGCTTGTCATCCTCCGACATGCGGCCACATTATAGGGTCCCCGATGAGCCGCGCACCGATTCCGACCTGGTACTTCGCGATGGTCGTGGTGCGCCGTGGCCACCGATTCCTCCTCACGCAGGAGCAGAAATACGGCTCGACGTGGTCGATCCCGGGAGGGCGGGTCGAACCGGGTGAATCGCTTGTCGCCGCCGCCGTACGTGAAGTCCACGAGGAAACCGGCGTCCCCGTGCGCATCGACGGCATCCTGCGGATCGAGCACGCCGCGTCGGACACCACGGCGCGTGTGCGCGTGCTGTTCGCGGGTTCGCCGATCGATGACACGCCGCCGAAGACGGTCGCCGATGCCGAGTCGCTCGGCGCGGCGTGGCTGACGATCGACGAGATCCGCCAGAAGCCCCTGCGCGGCGCCGAGCTGCGCGCCGTGCTCGAGAGCGTGGAGGCTGGCCGTCAGATCTTCCCGCTCGACCTGCTCGGTCAACGCGAGCTGTCGGTCTGACATGCTCCAGCAGCTGGGGTGGGAGCTCTACTGGGACGACCTGCGGCGCAGTGTCGATCCCGACTGCGCGCTGACGCCAGTGCGCATCATCGCGGAGCATCGCGGCGCCTATCACGCGAGCGACTCGAACGCGGTCGCGTGGGTCGAGCTGACCGGCCGCGCGTTTCATCGTGCGCACGACAAGCGCGAGCTTCCGACCGTCGGCGACTGGGTGCTCGTCGAGCGGTGGGCGGATGCAGTCGCCGGCAATGGCGCTGGCGTGATCCGCCATGTGCTGCCGCGCAAGAGCTTCCTCGTGCGCAAAGCGGCCGGCGAAGCGACCGTGCCCCAACCGGTCGCCGCGAACGTCGACACCGGCATCGTGATGACGTCGGCGAACAAGGATCTGTCGCCGAAGCGCCTCGATCGCTACCTCACGCTACTCCGCGACGGCGGCATCACGCCGGTGCTCGTGCTGTCCAAGGTCGATCTCGTCGACGATCCCGAGCCGATGCTCGCCGAGCTGCGCGCGGTCGCGCCGTCGCTGCAGACGTTCGGCGTGTCGACGGTGTCAGGTGCCGGCATCGACACGATTCGCACGCTCGGCGCGAACCGCACGACCGTGCTGCTCGGCAGCTCCGGTGTCGGCAAGTCGTCGCTGCTCAACGCGGTCCTCGGCGAGCAGGCGCAGCTCACGCGGCCGATCCGCGACGACGAACGCGGCGTTCACACGACCACACGCCGCGAGCTGTTCGTCACCGAGCAGGGCCTGTGGATCGACACGCCCGGTATGCGCGAGCTCGCGCAATGGATCGACGACACCGACGACACCGCGTTCGAAGACATCGCGGAGCTCGGCGAACAGTGCAAGTTTCGCGATTGCCAGCATCGCGCCGAGCCGGGCTGTGCAGTCCGGGCCGCGGTGGAAGCGGGCGCGTTGCCCGCCGATCGGCTCGCGAGCTTTCACAAGCTCGCCGACGAACGTGCGACAGGAGCGCACAAGCAACACGCCGCCCGCCGGCTTGCCGAAACCCGGAAAGCGAAGGCAAAGCGCTACGCGCCGCGACCTGGCAAACCCGAGGACGACCGCTGATTGTTTCTCGCGTTCCCCCACGCGATGGGCGAGGATCTTTGGTGGAGGGGATATGCGCAGACTCGCGTTGGCTATCGCTTTGCTCGCGGCATGTGGGGACGACGACAGTGGCGGCGGTGACATTCCGATCAGCGGCCTCGAAGGCGCGGTCATCAACGCGTACTGCAACATCTACGTGAGCTGCGGCTTGCTCGACGACGCGGCGACCTGCAAGCAGATCTACACCGACATCGAGATCGATCCGAGCCTGGTTGCCGCGGTGGAAGCCGGCAAGGTCATCTATCACCCCGACAAGGCGCGCGAGTGCATCAACGGCCTGTCGAGCACCTGCGATCGCAACACGTTCAACCGCAACGACAACGCCGAAGCGTGTGACCAGACATTCGAGGGCACGGTCGGCGCGAACGGCCAGTGCGCGATGAACGAAGAGTGCATCTCGCAACAGTGCGACGTGCCGTCGTGCCCGGACGCCTGCTGCCAGGGCACGTGCTTCGGCGACATGCCGCCAACGCGCCCGCACATCGGCGAATCGTGCGGGACCACAGGGAGCTGCGTCGCGAGTTACTGCAACACGACGACGCTGATCTGCGAGCCCTATCTCGCCGACGGCGCCGCCTGCACGAGCGCGAGCCAATGCCTCAACGGCTCGTGCACGAACCAGATGTGCGTCGGGTATCCGGGCACGGGTGAACCGTGCGGTGGCACCGCGTCGACGCTGTGCGCGAACCTCGGAGACGTGTGCAACACGACGTCGATGACGTGCGTGGCGTACGCGCTCGGCGGTGATTCGTGCACGGCCGACCGCGACTGCTCGCCGATCTACTCGTGCGGCACCGCCGGCACGTGCCAGTTGAAGCCGCGATTCGGCGAGGCATGCGTGCCGCAGACGAGTAACGACTGCATCGATCGGAGCTACTGCGATCCGACGACGAACTTGTGCACTGCACCGAAGGCAGACGGCGGCTCGTGCACCACCGATCGCGAGTGTGCGAGCAACAATTGCGACAACACCACGACCACGTGCTCGACCCTGCCGATCTGCATCTGAGTTATCGTAGTTGGGTGAGGGTCGCGCTCGTCGCGTTGTTGTTGGTCGGGTGTCTGAAGACCGACGCTGTCGAGTGCAGCTTCGGGACGTGTCCGCCGAAGACGGCATGCGAGGAGACTCGACGACGATCCTCCACTACGACGGCACGCAGTGGACGCGCATGCCGGTCCCGGTCGGGCTCACGGTACCGACCGACGGCACACTGAGCGATGTGCTCGGCAGGACGTCCGACGACGTGTTCGCGGTCGGTGGCCGCCTGCTGCTGCACTACGACGGCATGCACTGGTCGCCCATGACGTGACCGCGCTCGGACGGCGGAGCCGCCCTCGGTATCGTCAATGACCACCTATACATCTTGGGAGACGTCGGAATCTCGGGACGTCTCGTCGGAAGATTACTGCCCTGACGGCTGTGCTATACGAACGCGCCCGTGATCGCGTTCTCCTCGGTGACCAAGCAGTACGGCGGACAGATCCTGTTCGTCGACGCCTCGTTTCAGATCAACCCGGGTGAGAAGGTCGGCCTCGTCGGCCCCAACGGCGCCGGCAAGAGCACCGTGTTCCGGCTGATCGTCGGCGAGGAAGCCCCAGACGACGGCAACGTCGAGAAGCCGCGCAAGCTGACGCTCGGCTACTTCCGTCAGGACGTCGGTGATCTCCGCGGTCGCTCGATCCTCGCCGAGACCTGCGCCGGTGCCGGCGAGGTCGCAAAGCTCGCCGACGAGCTCGCGCAGCTATCGGCCAAGCTCGAGAACCCAGGCGATGATCTCGACGACGTCGTGATGCGGTTCGGTGAGGTCCAGGCCCGCTACCAGGACCTCGGCGGCTACGAGCTCGAAGCGCGCGCGCAGGAGATCCTGCACGGTCTCGGATTCGCGCAGGAGCAGCTGCAGAACGACGTCAGCACGCTGTCGGGCGGCTGGAAGATGCGCGTCGCGCTCGCGCAGATCCTGCTCGCACGTCCCGAGCTCCTGCTGCTCGACGAGCCAACGAACTACCTCGACCTCGAGTCGATCCTCTGGCTCGAGACGTTCTTGCGCGACTACGCCGGCACGGTCGTGATGACGTGCCACGACAAAGAGATCATGAACCGCGTCGTCACCAAGATCGTCGAGATCGACGGTGGCGCGCTGCGCACCTACGGCGGCAACTACGACTTCTACGAGAAGGCGCGCGAGATCGAGGCGGCGCGGCGCGAGGCCGAGTACGCACGCCAGCAAGCGATGCTCGCGAAGGAGAGCCGCTTCATCGAGCGTTTCAAGACGCACGTCGCGAAGGCGGCGCAGGTCCAGAGCCGGCTCAAGAAGCTCGACAAGATCGAAAAGATCGCCGAACCGCGACGCTTCATCGAGAAGAGCTTCGAGTTCCGCGCACCAGCGCGCTCTGGCGACGACGTCGTGCGAATGGAGAGTCTCAAGAAGGCCTACGGCACGCGCGTCGTCCACAACGGGCTCACGCTGACCGTGCGGCGCAAGGAGCGCTGGGCCGTGATGGGCGAGAACGGTGCCGGCAAGTCGACGCTGCTCAAAATGATCGCCGGTGCGCTCGCGCCCGACGATGGCCAGGCCGTGGTCGGTGCGTCGGTGTCGATGGGCTACTACGCGCAGCACGTGATGGATCTGCTCACCAGCGATCGCACCGTGCTCGAGGAGTTGCAGGAGCACGCGCCGAACGCGAACCAGGGCACGCTGCGCAGCCTCGCCGGTGCGTTCGGCTTCCACGACGACGACGTGTTCAAGCCGATCTCCGTGCTCTCGGGTGGCGAGAAGGCGCGCGTCGCGCTCGCCAAGCTGCTCTACGACGCGCCGAACTTGCTCGTGCTCGACGAGCCGACGAACCACCTCGACATCACGACGAAGCGCGCGCTCGTCAACGCACTGCGCGACTACGAAGGCACGCTGATCTTCGTCTCGCACGACCGCCAGTTCTTGAGCGCGCTCGCCACGCGCGTGCTCGAGCTGTCGCCGGGTAACGCGCGCGTCTACGGCGGCAACTACGACGAGTACGTCGCTTCGACCGGCCGCGAAGCGCCCGGCATGCGCGCCTAAGAACGCGCCCGCCAACACGAGCACGTGCACGTGCTCGGGCGGCAAAGAGCCGACCGTCTCGGCGTTTGCTCGTGGACCTAGCGTCCGTGGTCGCACCAGTCTCTCGGGTCGCTCGTACTTGTTCATCGCCGATCCCGCGACGCTCCTGCTTCGCCGACGACGGCGGCCTATGACCAGAGGCATCGGCGCAACGCTCGTCTCCGTGCACGTGCACGTGCACGTGACACGTGCACGTTCGGGAGCCGGGTGGCCGCGCCTAGCACGCACGTGCCACTTGCGCACGGGTTCAACCGGACGCATGTTCAACATCACACATGGACATGAACAACGTCGGGGGCACGCCGGGTGGGATGCGCACCTTCTTGCTCGGCATCGTCATGGTCTGCGTCGGCGGATATCTGCTGATGAACCAGGTCTCGGTCCACGGTGGGTACTGGCGCTTTGACTACTTCGGCGGCTACGGGCGCTCGTTCGGCATCACGCTGCTGCCGCTGCTGTTCGGCATCGGCATCCTGTTCTTCGACGGCCGCTCGTTCGCGGGCCGTTTCCTCACCGGCGCCGGCGCACTGTTCATCCTCGCCGGAATCATCGCAAACCTCGACATCAACTTCCGCCAAACGTCGCTGTTCAACACACTCGTGATGCTGATCCTGCTCGTCGGCGGTATCGGACTCGTCGTCCGCTCCGTGTTGCCGATGGAGCGCAAGTCTCGCCGTGACCGCGGCGGCGACGAGGACTGACGCGTCAGCGATTCGCGCGTGAGCTGCGGGCACGAGCGATGCACCACCAGCGTGCGTTGCTTATTGGAGAAGCTCACATGCGTTTACGAGTCCCTCTGTTGCTGATGCTTTTGGCCGCCTCGCCTACCGTAGTGCGCGCGGCTGGTTCGGTTGCGTCGTGTCCGAACGAGCACTGCGATATCCCCGAGTGCACTGCGCTCGCGTGGATCCCACCCGATGCGCTCATCGACACGCCGAAGATCGCAGCGCGCGTCTCGGTTGCGATGTGTGCCGCCGGCAAGCGCATGAGTGCGCTCACGTTGAAAGACGATGCTGCGTCGCGTGTTGCACTCAACAAGGCCACTGCGCCTACCTTCGCGGTGCTGGATGATCTTGCGAGTACGGGTACGCCGGACTGGCAGATCATCGCGAACGCGTTGCGCGGTCAACTGTACGTCGCGATGACCGTGCGGTTGCGTAACTCGATTCCGCCGATCAACCAAGCGATGGGTCCCCAGTACGCAGCGCTGATGGCCCGCCACGACCGCGTCGAACAGGAAGCCCAACCCTGGCTGGCCAGCGCGGACGATTCCTTCCGGCAGGCGCGGCAAGTCGCGTCAGTGCATCCCGAATTGGGAAACAACCCTGTGGTCTCAACCGCAGAGCGCAATAGCGCGGCTTCCCTCGTGGCCGCCCGCGCTCCGGCGCCAGCGCGTCCGTCGGCCTGCTGCGGATAACGCGCGGCGCCTGCGGAATCGTCGTACACGCGGCGCCGGATTCGACGGAAGTCGCATGTTATTCTTGCTCCGTGGGCGGCAACGACGAGGGAGGACAGCCTCCGCCGAAGCGCACGCAATTCGGCATCGCAGTCCAGACTCCTCCGGGTGGCTCTCCAACCGTGCGTCCGTCGGCGCCCGTGATGCCGCGACCGTCGGCACCGGTAGCAATGCCGCAGCCGCCGGCGACGTCTCCGAAGACGCAGTTCGGTACCGGACCGCAAGGCCCGGCGCCTGCCCGCGTCACGCCGCAACCGATACGCGTGCCGATGGCGACGACGTCGCAAGCCAAGCCGGTTGCCGCGGCCCCGTCGCAGGCCAGGCCGGTTGCCAGGCCGGTTGCCACGCCGGTCGGCGCGACGTCGGCGACCGGATACGTCAGCGACAACGGCGTCTCGCAACAGCAACCGAGCG
>DASUFX010000715.1:0-13627 GCA_036274355.1 Kofleriaceae bacterium
TGCTTGTCCTCGAAGTAGCGATAGAACGTGCCGACCGAGACGCCGGCTTTCTGGGCGATCTCGGGCGTGCCGATCGCGTCGTAACCATGCACGGCGAACAACTCTTCGGCGGCCGTGAGTAGCGCCTCGTAGCTACGTCGCGACCGTTCTTGGCGAAACTCCGGACCCTCCCGTTCGGCGAACAGGGCGATAGGGGATGCGGGGCGGCGCGCCATGCCTGTTCAGAATGCCCTTGACCGCAGGCCCCTGGCTAGAACAAAATTGAAACAAGTTTCACTTTTCGTGAGGGAGTGCCGATGCTGCAAGCTGCCGAGAAGCTAGCGGGTCCGTCGATCGAAACGCTCGAGGCGATCCTCGACGTCACGTACACCTGGGGCTACCAGGAGACCCGCCAGAAGCTCCGCGACCTCTACGACAAGGCGGTGCGCGCGCAGTGGATCTCCGACGACGTTCTGCCCTGGGACGCGAGCGTCGATCTCGAAAAGCCGATGGGCCCCGAGCAGCTGATGCCGCTGTTCGGTTCCGACATCTACAACAAGATGACGGAACGCGAGCGCAAGAACGTCAACATCGAGACGTTCTCGTGGACGCTCTCGCAGTTCATGCACGGCGAGCAGGGCGCGCTCCTCGCGACCGCGCAGCTCGTCGACTCGGTCAAAGACCTCGACAGCAAGCTCTACGCGGCGTCGCAGGTCGTCGACGAAGCGCGCCACGTCGATGTCTACAACCGCTACGTGCACTCGAAGATCGGGTTCTCCTATCCGGTCAACCCGCACCTCAAGACACTGCTCGACATGATCCTCAAGGACAGCCGCTGGGACATGAAGTTCCTCGGCATGCAGATCATGGTCGAGGGTCTTGCGCTCGCCGCGTTCGGCATGATGCGCAACAACACGTCCGAGCCGCTGCTCCGCGATCTCACCGCGTACGTGATGGGCGATGAAGCGCGCCACGTCGCGTTCGGCGTGCTCTCGCTGCGCGACTACTACAGAGAGCAGCCTGACTCGGTGAAGAAGGAGCGCGAGGATTTCGTCTACGAAGCCGCGCGTCTGATGCGCGATCGCTTCCTGTTCCAGGAAGTCTGGGAGAAGCAGGGCCTGCCGGCGAAGGAGTGCATGGACATCGCGCTCCACAACCAGGGCCAGGTCATGTTCCGCCAGATGCTGTTCGCGAAGATCGTGCCGGCCATCAAGAAGATGGACCTCTTGAGCGACCGGCAGCGCCAGCGCTTCGCCGAGCTCGGCATTCTCCAGTTCGAGAACTGGGCGGATCCGTTCGCCGACAGCGAGCACGGCCCGAGCGGCGCAACCTCCGCGCGGTTCCAAACTTAGTGCTACAACCAGCGCATGCTGCGTGCGCTGGCCATCTCGCTGTGTTTCGTCGCTGCCCTCGGATGTGACAAGGGCAAGAAGAAGGAAGCCCCCGCGCCGAAGCAGGAAGCGCCGGTCACCGCGGGCACCACGTCCGCGGACGGCGTCCGTCGCATCGACGTCGAGGCGAACCAGAAGGGCTACAACCCCGAGCGCATCGCGGGCAAGCCGGGCGAGAAGCTGATGCTCGTGTTCAAGCGCACGTACGACGCCGAGTGCATCTCGCAGCTGAAGACGCCGGATGGCACGGTCGTCGACCTGCCGATCAACAAGCCCGTCGAGGTCGCGGTCACCGTGCCGCAGACGGGCGAGCTAACGTTCGCGTGCGGCATGGACATGTTCCACGGCACGATCGTCGCGTCGCCGAACGGCTGACCGCCTCGGCAACGACAGCGAGCTTGCCCGTGCGTGGGGCTGGATCGAAGAGGCACGCGAGCCGTGCGAAATCCTCGATCGCTTACTCGCAATCCTGTGGCGTCTCACGCATCCGCGCTGATGGCGTCGCCGCTCACTTCGCCTTGAAGCTGACGACGAAGCACGCCGGCACGGCCTGACCGTTGACCTTGTGCGGTGCGTAGCGCCAGGTGCGCAGCGTCTCGCCGAGATCGTTGGCGACACGGGGCTGCACCTTCGACAGGATCGTGGCGCTCGACACCTTGCCGGTCTCGTCGATGCACACCTTCGCGGCGAGCGCCGCGGGTAGCTCGACGTTCTTGAACCGCTCGATGCTCGGCACGTCGCCGGAGAGCTTCTTGACGGCATTGGGCGGCACGATCACCGGCGCAACGGCGGTCTTCGGCGGCGCGGCAGGCGCGGGTGCGGGCGTGACCGGCGCGGCGACGTTCTGCTTCGGCGCGGCGGGTGGTGCTGTTGGCGCTGGTGCTGGCTTCGTGGGCGCGGGTGCAGGCGAGGGCACCGGGGCCGTGATCGTTGCAGGTGCGTGCGCCTCGTGCGCGGGCGTCGTGATCGGTGTGGTCGGCGTCTTGTCGGCGGGCGCGACGACAGCGGGAACAGGCGTCGGTGCGCCGGATGGCGCTGGCTCTTTACCGGGGTGGATCCACTGTGGCGACGGGTCTTGGTGATCACCTTTGATGGCGGCGTCCGCGGTCGCGGTGTTTGACGTCGCGTGCGGCGAGCGTTGCGCGCGCTCGCGCTGCTTGTCGGCCGTGAACGACGGATTGAACTCGTAGTCGCTGCTCGCTTCTGCGGTGAGGTTCTGCTGCCAGACGTCGACGCCATTCTGGCGTACGGCGATCTTGTGCGCGCCGACGGGGAGCTTGCCCTTGAACGGCGTGCGCTGCGATTGCACGTGGCCATCGATCACGACTTCGAGACCAGCGGGGGTGGTCGTGATCGTGAGCGATGCATCGGCGCTCGCGACGTTGTTCGTGAGCGGCTCGAGTACGACGCGCAGCGTTTGGGTTTCGTTTGCGGAGAGCTCGATCGACGTGAGCCACGATTTGTAGCCGGAGCGATGGATCTCGACCTGATGAACGCCGGCCGGTAGCTCGCTCGACCACGGCGAACCGGAGTGGACGTCGTTGCCGCCGATCTTGATCTCGGCGTCGGTCGGTTCGAGAACGAAGTTGACCTTGCCGGTTTCGTGCGTGGGAGGCGGCGTCGGCTTATCGGCCGTGCTCGTTGTCGACTTGTCGTGACCGAGCACCGCGACGGCGGTCGCAACGCCGCCGGCGAGCGCGATTCCGCCGAGCACGAGCAGCCAGGTGCGCTTGGGCTTGAGGCCGCGCGCGGCGATCGTCTCGCCGATGCGCACGTTCGCGATCGGCCGCGGCCCAGCGGGCGGGGCAGTGACGGCGCGCACCGGTGCGATGCCGGGCTTCGTCGACGGCTGCGCGCGCGTCAACTCGCCGAGACCGGCCGAGCTGGGAACGACCGGAACACTCGCGGGCGGCGTCGAGTATTGCTTCGAGAAGCGGACGACCGGCACGGTTGGCGGCGCGACGACTGGCGTCACCGACGGCTCGAGCGTTGTTTCGTCCTCGTCGGTTTGTGCCCGTAGGCCGGTGCCTGTCGACATCGCGTCCATCTCTTGCGAGACGCGCTCGAGGGCTTCGGCAGCCGCGACGCCGAACAGGTCTTCTGGCGTCATGCCTTCCTGATCGGTGCGGAGGCGGCGCGAGTCGGGATTCGTTGGCACTTCGGGCTCGGTGCGCAGGCGGTGTGCAGCAGGATTCGTCGTCGGCCCACTGTCGGCGACCGGGCGCGGCGTGTTTTCCGGCGCCGCGCTATCACGCGCGCGTTGTGCGGCGATGCGATCGCCAAGCTGAGGCGCATCGAGGCGCGGCACTTGTCCCGTCTGCCTTACCGTCGTCGCAGCGACGCCGGGCGACGTCGCGCCGCGCGGGCGCGGATGGGGGCCGGTAAGCGAGCGCGGAATCGTGTGCGGCGCGGAGCGTTGCGCCTTCATCTGGTCGCTGCCGCGCGTGCTCTGCGGCACTCCGTCGCCGCGGTAAATCGACGGCATCGTGCCGTGACTCGGCAGCGGCGTCGGAATGTCGTCGACCTCGGGGCTTTCGGTTTCGGTATCGCGCCGCGGGCGCTGATGCTTGCCGGAGACGTCGGGCACGTCTTCGAGCACGACGGGACCGTCCTCGCTCTCGACGTTGCCGCCTCCCCACACCACCTCGACGGCTTCTTCTTCTTCGGTGATGCGTGCCGGGCGTGGCGTCTTCTGGCGCTGGTGTTGGCGCGGCGAGCTCTGATCGCTGACGCCCGACGAGTCGGGGTTGTTCGAGAAGCTCTGCGGCGGCTCGAGACCGAATGCCCAGTCGAGCCAGCTCGCGATGTCGCGATAGCCGGTCTGCAGTGCGTACTGACGTTTGACGGCGATCAACGCTTCGCGGAGCTCGGCGGCAGTTGCGTAGCGTTGGTCCGGATCACGCGCGAGCGCGCGGAACACGATCGTGTCGAGCTCGGCGGGACACGCTTGGTTGAACGTCGACGGCGGCATGATGTCGCCGCGCTGCACCTTGAGCAGCGTCTGGTATTCGTTCTTGCTCGCGAACAACGGGCGCGCGGTGAGCAGCTCGTGCAGGATCACGCCACACGCCCAGATGTCGGAGCGCGAATCCAGATCGCGACTGCCCGACACGGCTTCGGGCGCCATGTACGCGAGCTTGCCTTTGACGCGGCCCGTCTGCGTGCGCAGCTGCGACGACTGCGCCTTCGCGATACCGAAGTCGATGATCTTGAGATGGCCACCGCTCGTGATGAGCAAGTTCGACGGCGAGACGTCACGATGGACGAGCCCGAGCGGATGCCCTTCCTCGTCGACTTTGTTGTGGGCGTAGTCGAGCGCGTCGCACAGCTGCGCCATCAAACCGACGGTGATGTTGATCGGCGGTGGCCCGGTGACTCGGCGCGCGTGACGAAGAACCCGACGGAGATCGCGGCCGTCGATGTACTCCATCGAGATGAAGTACGCAGTGCCGACGCGACCGAGCTCGTAGATCTGGACGATGTTGACGTGGTTCAGGATCGACGCGAGCTTCGCTTCGCGCACGAACGACTTGATGAAGCTCGCGTCCTCCGCGAGGTGAGGCAGTAGCCGTTTGAGCGCGACCATGCGCTCGAATCCCTCGGCGCCTTGTTCGAGCGCGCGATGCACGGTCGCCATACCACCAACGCCGAGCCGCTCGTACACGAGGTACGGGCCGAACTGCTCTTCTGCAGCGGCATCGACCGACATCTATCCCAGTGTTGTGAGAGTCGCACAAATTGCGCATGCACCGCATCGGGAAAAGCCGCGATTTCCCGGCGCATTCGGCGCGCGCTATCGCTCAGCGCGCTGCGATCTCGTCCGGTGTTTTGACGTCTAGCGTCAGCGCGTGGATCGGACCCTTCATCTCGTCCGCAAGGGCCGCCATCACCAGGCGATGACGCGCGAGCAGCGACTTACCCGCGAAAGCCGCGGATACGATCGTGGCCTTCCAGTGATCGGCGGTACCCGTCAGGTCCTGGAGCTCGACCTCGGCGTCGGGTAGCGCGGCGCGGATCTTCGCGATGATGTCGTCGGCTTTCATTGGTTTGGCGCGTTCGGTTCCGCTCAGGCTTTCGCGACGCCGAGCTCGCGGCCGACGTTAGTGAACGCCGTAATGGCGCGATCGATGTCTTCATCGCTGTGTGCCGCCGAAAGCTGCACGCGAATGCGGGCTTGGCCTTTGGGTACGACAGGGTAGGAGAACCCGATGACGTAGATGCCGTGGCCGAGGAGGCGCTGCGCCATGTCACCCGCCAGGCGGGCATCGCCGAGCATGACGGGCGTGATCGGGTGCGTGCCTTCGCGTATGGCGAGGCCGGCCGCCATCATCCCTGCGCGGAATTTGCGGGTGTTCGCCTCGAGGCGGTCGCGCAGCGCGGTCGACTCGGTGAGCAGCGCGAGCGCTTCGATCGAGCCCGCGACGATCGGCGGCGCGAGCGTGTTGGAGAACAGGTAGGGCCGCGACCGGTTGCGGAGCAGGTCGATGATCTCTTTGCGTCCCGACGTGAAGCCGCCCGACGCACCGCCGAGCGCTTTGCCGAGCGTCGACGTGTAGACGTCGATCCGATCCATGACGCCGCGCAGCTCGGCGCTGCCGCGTCCGGTCTTGCCGACGAAGCCCGTCGCGTGACTGTCGTCGACCATGACGAGCGCGTTGTACTTGTCGGCGAGATCGCAGATCGCGTCGAGCCGCGCGATGTCGCCGTCCATCGAGAACACGCCGTCGGTCGCGATCATGCGCAGGCGCTTGTCCTGCGTCGCTTTGAGCTTCGCTTCGAGATCGTCGAGGTTGTCGTGCTCGTAGCGATGACGATCGGCTTTGCACAGGCGAATGCCATCGATGATCGACGCGTGGTTGAGTGCGTCGGAGATGATCGCGTCTTCTTCGCCGAGCACGGTCTCGAACAGACCGCCGTTCGCGTCGAAGCACGACGAGTAGAGGATCGTGTCCTCGGTGCGGAGGAACTTCGAGATCGCCGCTTCGAGCTCCTTGTGGCGATCTTGCGTACCGCAGATGAAGCGCACGCTCGACAGACCGTAACCGCGATCGTCGAGCGCTTTGCGCGCCGCCGCGATCACGCGCGGGTGTGATGACAGACCGAGGTAGTTGTTCGCGCAGAAGTTGATCACTTCCTTGCCGTTCGTCGTGATGTGCGCGGCCTGTGGCGACGTGATCAGACGTTCGTGCTTCCACAGCCCGGCGCTCTCGATCTCGGCGAGCGTCGCGGCGAAGACAGATTTCGCGCTCTCGTACATGGCGCCGGAGATTACCCGACGTGCTGGCGAAAGAAAGCGAGCGTGCGCTCACGTGCAAGGTCGGCAGCGGCCTGGTTGTACGTGAAGCGGTCGTCGCAGTTGAACCCGTGATCTGCCGCGTAGATGAACATCTGGTGGGCGGGGTGCTTGGCGATAAACTCGCGGACGGTGCCGATCGGCAGGATCGGGTCCAGGTCGCCAAAGTGCGCCATCACCGGGCTGCGGGGCACGAGATCCTGGTGCTCGAGGATGCCGCCGCCGTAGTAGGGGACGGCGCACGTGATGCCCGGCAGGTACACCGCGGCGAGCCACGCGACGAAGCCGCCCCAGCAGTAGCCGACGACGCCAACGTCGCCGTGCGGCTCGACGATATCGAATGCCGCCGCGAGGTCGGTCATCGCCATCTCGGTCGTGATCTTGGCCTTGAGCGCGCGGCCGTGCGCGACGGTGTCGGCCGTGTAGCCCATGTCCACGTCGCGCTCGAACCGATCGAACATCGCCGGCGCGATCGTCACGTAGCCGTCCTGTGCAAACCGATCCACGACACTGCGGATGTGACGGTTCACGCCGAAGATTTCCTGCACGACGATGAGTGAGCCGCGTCGCACGCCCTCGGGATACGCGACGTACGCCGAGAACGTGTGACCGTCTTCGGCGGTGACTGTGACGGTCTCGCCCATCACTTGTGGGTCAGCACTGCGCCGAGGTCGAGCATGCGGCGGACGCGAGGGATGAGGTCCTCGGTCATGCCGTCGAGGTCGTACTTGTGCTGCCAGCCCCAGTCGCGGCGCGCGGCGGAGTCGTCGATCGCCTTCGGCCAGCTGTCGAGGATGCCCTGGCGCACCGGATCGGGCGCGTATGTGAACTTCGCGTCGGGAATCACACCGAGCACGCTCTTCGCGATCTCGTCGGCGCGGGGCGAGAACGCAGCGATGTTGTACATCGTGCGCGTGAGCTTGCTGCGATCGGCGAACGCGAGCTCGAGCAACGCGCGCACACCGTCGGGCATGTACATGAGTGGGATGCGCGTGTCGGCACGGGCGAACGCCTCGTACGCACCTTTGCGCACGGCATCGACGTACATGAACAGCGCGTAGTCACTCGAGCCGCCGCCCGGCATCGCCGCCGAGATCAGGCCGGGGAAGCGAACGCCGCGGCAATCGATGTCGTAACGGCTGCGGTAGTACGCGCAGAGCAGCTCGCCGGAGACTTTCGTCACGCCGTACATCGTCGTCGGATGCAGCGCGACGTCGTCGGGAGTCGGATCGGGCAGCGCGCCGCTCGGCGGGGGGCCGAACACGGCGATGCTCGACGTGAAGATCAGCCGCTTCACCTTCGCGCGCCGCGACGCTTCGAGCACGTTCCACGTACCGGTCTGATTGACGTCGTACGCGAGGCGCGGGTTCGCTTCGCCACTCGCCGACAAGATCGCGGCGAGATGGAACACGAGATCGGGGCGGATCTCGGTGAACGTGTGCTGCACAGCGGCAGCATCGGTGACATCGAGCCGCTGCCAGTCGACACCCGACGCGTGCGCGTGGCTCGGCGGGCGCGGCGCGAGGTCGGTCGAGATGACCTCATGGCCTTGAGCCACGAGGGCGCCGATCAAGTCGTGACCGATCTGGCCGCCTGCGCCGGTGAGGAGGATCTTCATGTGCGGCGCATCTTATCCATCGGCGGGAGTGCTTCAAGGGCAGCTCCGTGTCATCGCGCCGTGCGCGGTGGTCCTCGGCGCGCACAGGAATCAAGCACGCTGTAGCGCCGGGGCACGAACGGCGGGTCTAGACCGGCATTGGCTCGCCGGTTTTCGGAGCACGAACGTTGCTAAGCCCTCGAACGTGGCAATCGAGCGGCTCGCTAGTGCTACGGACCAAACCACCGGTTCCGTACGGTCCTGTAGCACGTGCCTCGCGGTATTCCGCACCGACTTCGAACGGTGCCCTACTGACGGCGGCGAGCTCATGCTGGCGATGACCGACCCGCTGATCGGTGCCACCGTCGCCGACTACGTCATCGAGGCATTGATCGGCGAGGGCGCGATGGGGCGCGTGTATCGCGCACATCATCGGACGTTCACGAACCAGCGCTACGCGGTCAAGGTGTTGCTCGGCGACCTCGCGGCGAGCTCGACGATGCGGCAGCGCTTCGAGCGCGAAGCACAGAACGCGAGCCGGCTCGATCATCCGAACGTCGTCAACGTGCTCGATTACGGCTGCAGCGGACCCGGCATGTATTACCTCGTGATGGATCTCGTCGAGGGCTGCTCGCTCACCACGCTCTTGCAGAGCGGGCCGATGTCCGCCGATCGCGTGATTCGCATCGCGCACCAGCTGTGCGAGGGCCTCGAGCACGCGCATAGCCGTGGCGTCATCCATCGTGACTTCAAGTGCGACAACATCTTGATCACCGGAGAACCCGGCCGCGAGGTCGCGCGGATTGCCGACTTCGGGCTCGCGATGTCGACGCGCCACCAGGTGCGGCTGACGACGACCGGCGTTGCATGCACACCCGCGTACGCGGCGCCCGAGCAGCTGCGTGGCGACGCGATCGATCATCGCGTCGATCTCTACGGGCTCGGCGTGACGATGTTCGAGATGCTGTCGGGCGGCTACTTGCCGTTCGAGGGTGACCTCGACGCGACAATCGCGGCGAAGCTCGCGCACGAAGCGCCATCGATCGTCACGCGCGCACCGAACGTGCCGCCCGGGCTCGTCACGCTCGTCGGCCGACTGCTCGCTCACGATCCAGGTGATCGGCCACGCTCGACGCGCGCGGTGATCCGCGCACTCGAGACGTCGCTGACGTTGCCGCGGCCACCGATTCGCACGATCGACATGCGCCCGCTGTCGAAGCGGCAGCTGCGCGCACGCTCGCTCACGATTCGCGGCGCGGTACTCGCGCTTGCGATCGCCGGACTCGCTGTGGCTCACGCGCTGTACTAATTAGTACGCTTCGCGCGTGAACAGCTGGCACTGGCGGGTGAAGCTCATCACGCCGCCTTGATCGACGCCGGACTGCGGATCGGGCGTCTCGTCGAGCACGCCGCCGCCCCACAGCCACGGCGAATCGGAGAACGCGAGGAACACGCACATCTCGCCGTCGCCGTTGCCGTACCAGATCATCGTGTCGGTGTTGTTGTAGTACTCGCACGTCAGGCGCAGGCGCGAGTTGCCGGTGATGTCGAACGGTGGCGTCAGCACGCCGCCGAGTGCGTCGCCGATCGAGTTGCTCGTCGTGTAGATCGTCGTCGCGGTGTTGTCGGGCTTCACCGCCTCGAGTTGCATCTTCGTGCCGTACTGATGGTAGTGCGCGAGCGTGTAGTAGATGTTGAAGTCGAGCGTGCGGTCGCGGCTCGGATCTTCGAGCGAGCCGAGATCGCAATCGACGGTGAACCGCGACTGCTTGCGCGGCGGCAAGCTGAGCGGGTGGTACTCCATCGAGATGCCCGCGAGCCGCTTCGTGACGTCGGCTTCGGCGAGCGTCGTGAGCGCGATCTTCGGCGTGAGCGTCAGCGGCTCGTCGGAGCGGTTGAGCAGGTGAATCTGCGCGACCAGCTTCGTCTTCGGCGGCAGCGGAATCGCCATGCCGGGCGGGAACGCCTGGACCTCGTGCATCGACTGCGTCGACTGCGCGAAGAACACACCGCCGACCGCGGCCGCCGCGGCGATATCGAAGTTGCGCTCGTCGCACGTGAACGTGCCGTCGGGGCCGGCGAAGATGTGCTCGGGGACGAAGAACCAGTTCGAGTGATGGAAGCCCGGGCCGGTCGTCAGCTCGACGGTGTTGACGTAGACCGTCTCGGTGTTGTGCAGCGTGATCTGCACGCAGTGGGTCGTGTCCTCTTGCTGCGCGGCGACCGTGAACGGGCCGAACTCGTAGACGTCGCCGGACGAGCTGTCATCCGAACCCGAACATGCAGCTAGCGCGATCAGCGCGAGGACTCCCAGGCTCCGCATGGCGACCCTCATACCGCTGGTTGGAGGGTCGAGCCAATCCCCAAAAAGGTCACATTGCGATGACAACGCCCCGTGCAGCGAACCGCGGCCGGTAATCTTTCTCGATAGTTTGCGCGAGGATCGCGGCGTACTCGCGCGGCGGTGCGAGACCCCACGCGCGCTCGGCTTCGGTCATCTCTCCGGAGTCACCGGCGACGGTCGGATTGCCGGTGCCGTAGCTCTGCTCGAGCTCGGCGAACATCGCCGGCAGCTGCTGGGACACGAGCTCGGGGACCCGATCGCCGAGCGGCGACGCGCATAACCAATCGAGCAGATCCCAGCCGAAGTCGCGATGACGAACTTCGTCGCGCAGGATGCGATCGAGCGCCGCGCGCGCCGACGGCTGGGTGCAGCGCTCGCGCAGATGCTTGAACAGCGGGACCGCGACGGTCTCGCCGAGACAGAACACGCGCACCGCGGCGCGCAGGATGTCGAGCTCGAGCATCTCGTTGCCGCGCGAGATCCCGAGCTGCGTGCGATCGATCGCGGGTGGCTCGGTTCCGCCGGCCAGCGTGTAGACCTCGTGGCTCATCCGCGAATGCACGAGCTCGTCGGCGACGATCGCGAGTCCCGCATCGATCAGATCCGGCGGCGCGCCAGCCTGGATCAGCCACAGCACGAGCTGCTGCGTGATCGCAGCGGACGTGTACTCGGCGGCGATCCGCGCGCGCCACTCCTCGCGAACGCGCTCGGTCGCGCCGGTCATCGCTTCGGCGTGGGGCAGGCGACGGGGCGCGGCCGCGGCGGATTGCAGGCGACACCCTTCGGGCACGCGGGCATCTCGTACTCGACGAAGCAGCTCGTGCCGTCATGCGTGACGACGGTGACCGGCTTGTCGAGCGACACGTTGTCGGGGCACGCGTACTTGAACGGCGGCGGCGGATTGCACGTCGCCTTCGGCGGGCATTCGACCTTGATCGCCGCCATGCAGCCGTCCTTCGCCTTGTAGACGGTCCACTTCGCTTCCTGCGATTGCGGCGGTGGCGGGTTCGCGACCACGACGACGGGCGGCTTCGGTTGGCTCGTCGTCGGTGGTGGTGGGTTCGCAATCACAACCGGCGGCTTTTGCGGTGGCGGCGGTTGGCCTTGCGTCGTCGGTGGCGGCGGATTCGCGATCACCACGGGTGGCTTCTGCGGAGGCGTCGCGGGCTCGCTGGCCGGGCGCGGATGCGGCGGGTTCGCGACGACGGGGCCCGGCGGTGGCGGCTGCGGCTCCGCGGTTTGCACCGGCGGCGGCTCCGGCGGCGGGCCTTGCGGAGGTGGAGTCGATTGCACGTAGCAGGCGGGTGCCGCGGCGAGCGTGACGACAAACGGTGACGCAAACGAACGACGAGGCGAACGCGCTGCCATGCGCGGACGTTATGCCTCGATGCCCGTGCAGCGCAACCGTTCTGATACCTTCGCAGTGATGCCGATTACGGCACGAATCGCGCTCGCGTCATTGCTCGTGGGGCTCGTAGGCTGCCGCGAGAACAGCTGCATCGACGGTGAATGTCCGCTGCCGTGCGAGAGTCAAATCTACGCCGGCTGCGCCGACGGTCCTGCGCGTTACGCCGGTCGGCTCGGTGACGCGCCGGTGCAGCTGCGGCTGCGCTACGGCAACGGCGGCGCGAACGACATCATGCTGTCGAACGGCTATGTCACGGCCGTGTTCTCGGCGCTCGACGAGCCGAACGATCTCGCGCCGACCGGCGGCAACCTGATCGACTTCGGCACGCCCGGCGGCATCGACGATACGACGCTGACCTACCAGCTCGCCGGCATCCTTCCCGACGACGCGTTCGCGTATCAGACGATCGATTTCCACTCGGACACCGAGCTCGCGAGCGTGACGGTGCGCGGCACGCTTGCCGGCCGGCCCGACGTCAAAGTCGTCACCCACTACGTGCTGCGCGCGTGCGAGTCGTACCTGCGCGTGCGCTCCGAGCTGTTCAACGGCAGCGCGGACAAGCAAGCGTTCTTCATCGCCGACGCGATGCACTGGGGCAAGCGCCGCATCGTGCCGTTCGCGCCGGTGAACGGGCAGGGCTACGCGCAGCCAAAGCTGAAGCTGCTCGAGCTGTCGGATCAGTGGTCGCCGTTCGACTTCGCGGCCGGCGTCGATCCATCGAACGATGGCCCGAGCTACGCGGCGATGTCGTGCAGCACGAAGCCGCTGTACGGCGTGAACGATCTCGAGATCTCCGCGCTCGGCACGCCGATGCAATATGTCGAGCCCGGCGACTCGATGGCGCTCGAGCGGCTGTTGTTCGTCGGCGGCTTCGGTCAGGGGGGCGCACCGGTCATCGACAACGTGCTCGTCGAGCGCGCGCAGCGGTTCGGGGCGCCCACGCAGTCGGTCACGGGACGCATCGTTGCAGGTGGACTGCCGTTCGGTGGCGACATCCGCCGCGCGTCGATCGTGATCCGGCAAGGCGATCGCGCGCTGACGTCGGTCATTCCGAAGGAGGACGGCACGTTCCGCGCGACCGTCGAGGCGACCGGCGACGTCACCACCGAGGTGTGGTCGTTCGGTCGCAAGGTCGTCGAGAAAACGGGCACGGCGCTCGGCGACATCGAGGTCGACGAGCCGGCGACCGTACAGCTCACCGTCGAGACGATCACGAACGGAAATCGGCGCGATCCGGCATGGGCGATCGTCGCGTTTGCGCCCGACGACGAGCCGACGCGCGAAGCGAGCACCGGCACGTTCCACACGCGGCTCAAGGAATGCGCACCGTGGCTCGGCCCACCGGACGGTTCGTCGCCGGCATGCAATCACGTCATCGTCGCGCCGCAGGGCACCGACGTCGAAGTCCCGGCGGGCAACTACGTCGTGATCGCGAGCGCGGGCCCCGAGTACGGCGTCGATATCGAGCACGTGCACCTGCAGCCGGGCGAGATCACGCCGGTCGACATCGATATCGAGAAGCTCGACCTCGTGCCGCCAGGCTGGCTCTCTGCCGACCTGCACGTGCACGGTCGCGCGAGCTTCGACTCGGGCATTCCGGACGAAGATCGCGTGC
>DASUFX010000716.1:0-10504 GCA_036274355.1 Kofleriaceae bacterium
CGTTCACGAGCACGAATCCCAACAAGGCGCTCGGCGAACCGTTCAGCGTGTTGTTCTCGGGTGCGCTTCCCCCGGCCGCGTCGGTGAACTCGTTCGTCGACATCATTCCACCGCAGCAGCTGATCGCGATCGGCGCGATGGCCGGCGATGGTTCGATCAATGCGGAAGTCCTCGCCGAGGTCGTGATCAAGGGCGACCTCAACGGCGACGAGATCAAGTCGCAGCCATTCTTCTATCCGGTCACCGTCTGCAACGATTGCGTCGTCAACATCGTCGGCGCGTGCCCGGTGATGGGCACGATCCGCGGCGGCAACGCGTGCAACCCGTTCCAGGACGGTGTCGTCGACTGCTGTACTGAAACGTCGGGCTCGGTCTCGTGCCCGGCACGCGCGATGTAATCCTGGCCGGTTGACTGGCGCCGCTCGGTACTTTCGCAGTACCTTGATCATTGAGGGCCACCTTGTTCGCTGAAACGCTCAGGAAAGTTGTCGACAATGTCGATGGCGCGCTCGCGGCGGTTGTCATGGGGCTCGACGGCATCCCCGTCGAAACCTACGTTCGGCAAACCGATCGCGTGGACGTGAACACCGTCGGCATGGAGTTCTCGTTCATCATCGGGCAGGTACGCAAAGCAGGCGATAGCTTGCAGGTCGGCGGCCTCGAGGAGCTGTCCGTGAAGGCGCAGCGTCTCGTGCTCGTCTGCCGCATGATTTCGCCACAGTACTTCGTCGCGATTGCGATGGCGCCCGAAGGCAACTTCGGCAAAGCGCGCTTCTTGGCGCGGCTCGCCACGCCTGCGCTCGTCGCCCAGCTGTGAGCCCGGCCGCTCGCCGCGCCGGGGGCCGCAGAGGGCGAACGCCTGCCAGGCGCGCGCCCGGTTCGCGTGCGCGCAAGCCACTCCATCAGGACACGCCGAAACAACAAGCGGCTCCACGGACGAGCGGGCCGATCCGCATCGCGCTGCTGCATGGGCCCAACCTCAACTTGCTCGGCACACGTGCTCCCGAGATCTACGGGGCCACGACCCTCAATGACATCGAAGCCGAGATGATGAAGCGCGCCGAGGCGCGCGGAGCGGAGCTGCGATCTGCGCAGACGAATTTCGAAGGCGAGCTGGTCGCGCTGATTCAACTGGCGCGCAACTGGGCCGACGCGATCGTGATCAATCCGGGCGCATACACCCATACGTCGATCGCCGTTCGCGATGCGATCGAAGCGGTAGGTCTGCCTACCGTCGAGGTTCACTTATCGAATATTCACGCGCGTGAAGAATTTCGCGCCGTGTCGATTACTGCAGCGCGTTGTATCGGTCAGATCAGCGGATTCGGCGCAAATAGCTACTACCTTGGACTGGACGCCGCCCTTTCTCATGTGGAAGGTTCCAGGCGCTCTCATGGCGAAGCAGGGAAAAGGCAGAAGCGAACCTAACGGCGCGGAAGAACACGAGCTCGTCACGATGGCTCGCGGTCTCGCCGAGATCGTGGCGGTGCAGAACCTCTCGGAGCTGATCGTCGACACCAAGGAGACGACGATCACCGTCCGGCGCGGCGGCGCGATGATCGCTCACGGCGTGGGCATGCCGATGCAGATGCCCATGTCGATGCCCATGCCGATGGCTGCAGCAGCTCCCGCTCCGCAGGCGCTGGCGGCACCGAGCGCGGCTCCCGCGGCAGGTGCACCCGTTGCCGTCGAGGACAAGGCGCACACTGTCACGTCGCCGTTCGTCGGCACGTTCTATCGCAAGCCGAATCCCGATTCGCCGGCGTACGTCGCGCTGAACGACAAAGTCGAGAAGGGTGCCGTGCTCTGCATCGTCGAGGCGATGAAGTTGATGAACGAGATCGAAGCCGATGTCACCGGCACGGTCATCGGAATCCTCGTCGAGGACGGTGCGCCCGTCGAATACGGACAACCGCTGTTCAAGATCGCGGTGTAGCGATGTTCAAGAAGGTTCTGATCGCGAACCGAGGAGAAATCGCGCTACGCGTGATCCGCGCGTGTCGCGAGATGGGCCTCAAGACGGTCGCGGTGCACTCGACGGCCGATACCGACGCGCTGCACGTGAAGTTCGCCGACGAAGCGGTGTGCATCGGTCCGCCGCCGTCGAAGGCGAGCTACTTGAACGTGCCGATGATCATCTCGGCGGCCGAGGTCACTGGCGCCGACGCCGTGCATCCCGGTTATGGCTTTCTCTCCGAGAACGCCGACTTCGCCGACATCTGCAAGAAGTGCAAGCTGACGTGGATCGGTCCGCCGCCCGAGGCGATGCGCCTGATGGGCGACAAGATCCGCGCGCGCGAAGCGATGGGCAAGGCCGGCGTGCCGATGCTGCCCGGTACGTCGGGCATCAACGACGAGATCACGCTGTACGAAGCCGCCGAGCGCATCGGCTTTCCGATCATTCTCAAGGCGAGTGCCGGCGGCGGTGGTCGCGGCATGAAGATCGTCTTCGAGCGCGAGAAGCTGATCGAGGCGTGGGCGATGGGACGCACCGAAGCGCAAGCCGCGTTCGGCAATCCCGAGATGTTCATGGAGCGCTACTGCCAGCGGCCGCGCCACATCGAGATCCAGGTCGTCGGCGACAAGCATGGCCACTACACGCATCTCGGCGAGCGCGAGTGCTCGATCCAGCGCCGTCACCAGAAGGTGATCGAGGAAGCGCCGAGCGCGGCACTCCCCGAGGAGACGCGCCAGAAGATCCAGCAAGCAGCGGTCAAGGCGATCTCGGCGATCGGCTACCACAACGTCGGCACGATGGAATTCCTCCTCGATACCGACAACAGCTTCTACTTCATGGAAATGAACACTCGCTTGCAGGTCGAGCACCCGGTCACCGAGCTGGTGCACGGCGTCGACCTCGTGCGCGAGCAGATCAGGATCGCGGCGGGCGAGCCGCTGTCGGAGTCGGTGATGCCGCTCGCGACGGGCGAGGCGCGCAAGCCGCGCGGTCATGCGATCGAGTTGCGCGTGAACGCCGAGGACCCGAATACGTTTGCGCCATGGCCGGGCAAGATCACGGCGCTTCACATGCCGGGTGGCCTCGGTGTGCGTGTAGATACGCACGTGTACGCGGGCTATGTGGTTCCGCCGAACTACGACTCGCTCTTAGCGAAGGTGATCGTGCACGACGTCGACCGAGCCGCCGCGATTCGTCGCGCACGGCGCTGCCTCGACGAGATGGTTATCGAAGGACCGCGCACCAACCTCCCGTTCTTGCGCCGGATCGTGAATCACCCGGAGTTCATCCGAGGCGATTTCGACACCGGCTTCGTCGCGCGCATGCTTGCCGAGCGAGCGTCAGCTGCCTGACCGGAATCTCAGCTGAGAACTGGTGATCCAGTGTGCGCAGGTCCGACGGGGTAACGCCCGGGATTCCTTCGCCCTTTTCCTTGACCGCACTGCCAGCGGAGCCGTACTCTTTCAAAGATGCGCGGGGCATACTGCCGTGTGCCTAACGTGATGAATTTCACCCGGAGGCTGTAATCGACCGTGGCCTTCAACAAAGAAAAGGTCATGGATGCGGCCCGGAAGTTTGTCGATAAGGGGCAAATCGACAAAGCGGTGAAGGAGTACCTGCGGATCGTCCAAGAAGATCCGAAGGACGTCCGCGTCTGGCTGAAGATCGGCGACCTCTACGCGAAGAAGGGCTCGAAGCAAGACGCGACGGAGACGTATCTCAAAGTCGCGCGCTTCTATCACGAGCAAGGTTTCTTCCTCAAAGCCGTCGCCGTCTACAAGCAGATCCTCAAGCTCGATCCGCGTCTCGTCGACGTGATCCTGAAGCTCGCCGAGCTCTATCGCCAGCTCGGGTTGATGAGCGATGCGATGCAGCACTACGAGTCCGTCGCTGCGCACTTCCATCGCGAAGGCAACACGAAGGAAGCGCTCGACACCGTCAAGAAGCTCGTCGATCTCGATCCCGAAAACATCGCGACGCGCATCAAGCTCGCCGAGCTCTACTCGAAGGAAGGCCTCGTCGAGGAAGCGGTGCTTCAGTTCAACATGGCGTGCGAGCAGCTGCGCCGCCAAGGTCGTCAAGACGACTTCATCAAGGTCGCGGAGCGCTTGCTCTGGCACAAGCCAGACAACCATCAGCTCAACCGCGAGCTCGCCGGGCTCTACTTGCGCCGCAACGATCCGCGTCGCGCGCTGCAAAAGCTCCAGCAGTGCTTCAAAGCGGATCCACGCGACGCTGAAACGCTCGGCCTCCTCGCGCTCGCATTCCAAGCACTCGACCAGAAAGCAAAGACCGTCTCGGTGCTCAAGGAGCTCGCGCGCATTCACGTCGAGAACAAAGCGCGCGACAAGGCGGGCGAGGTCTATCGCAAGATCCTCGAGATCGTGCCGAACGATCCGGACGCGCTGCAGTACCTCGGTCCTCAGGCCGCCGCCGTCGCGCCGCAGCCGCCGGCTCCGACGCCACCGCCGATTCCCGCGCCGCCAACGCGCAACACACCACCTCCTCCGCCGCTCCGCAGCGGTACGCCGATTCCCGCCGCGGTTCGCCAGGCAACCGCCGGCGCGAAGTTCAACATCACGACCGATCTGCCCGCGCTAGACGTCCCGCCGTCGTCGCGCATGACCGGTGCGATGCCTCTCGTCGACGAGCAGAGCCTTTCGGGTGTCGACTTCGCGCTGCCCGAATACGACGACGCCGATTTCTCGGCGGACATGGAACCAGCGCCGGATCCGCGTCGCGCGTCTGCCGCCGGCGAGCGTCACGCCGAGGAGATCTCGAAGATCCTCGCCGAGACCGACGTCTACGTGAAGTACGGCTTGCATCAGAAGGCCGTCGATCACCTGCGTCGCGTGTTCTCGCTCGATTCCGAAAACGTCGAAGCGCACGAGCGCCTCAAGGACATCTTCATCTCGCAAGGCCGCGAGCAAGAAGCCGAGGTCGAGCTGCTCAAGCTCGCCGAGCTGATCGCGCCGAGCGATCCCGATCGCGCCGAGGCGTACCTGCAAGAGCTCCTCGCGATGAACGGCACGCACACCGGTGCGTTCGAGCTCGCACGCAAGTTCCAGCTGCGCGTCGCGCGCATGTCGAGCGTCTCCGCCGAGGTCGAGTACTCGGGTGGCGGCGTCGCCGAGGTCGATCCCGAGCTCGATGATCTCGATCTCTCGAGCGCGCCACCGTCGGCGATGGGCATCGCGCGCAACCAGATGGCACATGGCAGCCCGGCGCCGGCGCGTCCACCGCGTCCGCCGAAGGGCTTCGATGATGGCAGCTTCGACGTCGAGCTCGACTCGCAGGTCGACGCCGTCAACGAGTACTCGTCGCAGGCCGCGCACTCGACGCGTCAGGTTCCTGCCGACGACATGAACGCGCTCGCGCAGCAAGCTGGCTACGACGACGAAGACAGCGCCGTGCTTGTCGATCGTCCGCCCGCCGGTGGCTGGAACGAGCAGCAGTATCCACCGACGACGTACGAAGGTGCGCAGGCCTACGGCCACTCGCTCGACGACGCCGTCGATCGCCAGCTCGACGACGAAGCACTCGGACACGACATCGACCAGGGCGTCGCAGCCGAGCTCGGTACGCGCGAGAGCGTGTCCGACATGCCGTTCGATCCGCACGACGCGCGCGAATTCGATCGCGGCGTCAGCAGCGCAAAAGACGGCACCGACGCGGTCTACGCGAACGGCTACGCCGAGACGGAGCTCGCGAACCCGAGCGCGACTGCGTCGTACGACGACGTCAGCGACCCGCTGTCCGTGTCGGGCAGCTACGATCCCTACGGCACCGACAACCAGCAGCCGAGCTACGAAGCGACGGTGCTTGGTGGGCCGATCGTCGACGACGTCGACACGCCGCCCGTCGGTGGCCGCGCCGAATCGCTCGTCGAGGACGACCTCGAAGAGGTCAACTTCTACTCCGATCAGGGCATGTACCCCGAGGCGATCGACTCGCTGCGCGGCCTGTTCGATCGCTATCCGAATCACCCGCTGCTGATGGCGAAGCTGCGCGAGCTCGAGTCGCTCGAGCAGGGCATCGAGCCCGCGATTCACACGCCGCCCGCCGGTCAGCATTCGGGAGCCGACGTGAGCACCGGTACCGACGCACTCGATCTCGACGAGATCGAGGAGGTGTCGGCCGACGACATGATCGAGGAGGACGGCGAGCCGCGCCCGGCTGGCAAGCGCAAGCCGTCCGTCATGCTCGAGAAGCCCGTCGACGAGAGCGACGCCGACACGCACTACGACCTCGGTCTCGCCTACAAGGAAATGGGCCTGCACGACGAGGCGATCAAGGCGTTCGAGAAGGTGCTGCGCTCGCCCGGTCGCGAAGTCCAGTGCCGCGTGATGATCGGCATGTGTCATCGCGAGACGAACAACCCGAACGAAGCGATCCACGAGTTCAAGCAGGGCCTGCACGCGAACCCGAGCGATCGCGAGCGCCTGAGCCTCTACTACGAGATCGGTGTCACCTACGAAGCAATGGGTGACCTCGGCGAGGCGCTCTACTACTACGAGGGCGTGCTCAAGCGCGACCCGAACTTCGCGGACTCCGCGCAGCGCGCCGACGCGATCCGTATCCGCGGCACGCGTCCGAGCCAGCCTGCCGACGACGAGATCTAGTCCGCGTTGGGGCTCGGCCAAGGCCCTGCGGCCTCAACCTAAGCGCCGCGCTGACCGAGCGCAACGCACGATCGCGCCCGGGCGGCTCACCGTCAGCTGCTCGCCCCAGCCCCAGATGGAACGCCAAGCTGCCAAGGCCGCCAAGAACGCCAAGAAGAAGATCTACAGGGATCGGACAACACTCCGGCTGTGAGGGATCGAGGGCGCGGTTCTGGCTGGTCGCTTGCTCGTGACGCGGTCCAGAAATCGGACCGTGGAGTCGACCAGCAAGGGAATGGCCGCCCTTGACGATTCTTACCTTGGCGTTCTTGGCGCGCTTGGCATCTTGGCGTTCGATCTTGGTCCCGGCTTTCGGCGGCCTGACGCATGGGTAGCTGACCGAACTGGACGATCAACGCACGCGCCGCCGCGTGCGCTCCGGACCATGATGTCGGCGTGATCGTCGACGTCGCGGCCGAGGACGAGGAGCTACTCGAGCGGTACTACCGCGAGCTCTACCTGCCCGAGTTCGCAGCACAGCGCGAGCCGCTCGAAGCGTGGCAGAGCGCGCTGGCCGGCGACCAGCCGTACCAGATGTTCGTCCGCGTGGTCGTCGAGCGCGGCGAGATCCTCGGTGGCATCAGCTACGAGCTGTATCCGCAGAGCGGGTGCGGCCTCGTCACGTACATGGTGATCGCGCCTGCTGCGCGGCGCAGCGGCTGGGGCAAGCGCCTCCTGTTCGAGGCCACCAAGGAGCTGATCGCGCGTGGTGCGCTGGCGGTGCTCGGCGAAGTGAATGACCCGCGCGGCACCGGCGAATGGGACCGACTCGAGCGGTTTCAACGCTGGGGCTGTCGCGTGCTCGACGCGCGCTACGTACAGCCCGCACTCGGGCCTGGGCTCGTACGCGATCGCAATCTAGTGCTCATCGCGTTACCACCGATTCGCGAGTCGATTGCCGGTGATGTCGTGCGCACGTTCATCGCCGAGCTGCACGAGGTGACCGAGCGCTGCTCGCCCGACGACGAGATGCGCACGGTTCTCGACGAGATTCCCGAGCGTGTTCGGCTCGTCGAGCTGCTGCGCTAGACCGCGTCGTTCGTGGTAAGCCCAAGGCATGGGTACGCGGACGGAGAGTGACAGCTTCGGGCCGATCGAGGTCGACGACGAGCATTACTGGGGCGCGCAGACCCAGCGCTCGCTCGAGCACTTCGCGATCGGTGAGGAGAAGATGCCGATCGCGGTCGTGCACGCGCTCGCGCAGATCAAGAAGGCGGCGGCGCTCGTGAATCGCGACCTGGGCCTGTTATCGGACGAGCTCACAAAGCTGATCGTGCAGGCGGCCGAGGAGGTGATCGAGGGTGAGCTCGACGACGAGTTTCCACTTTCGGTGTGGCAGACCGGCAGCGGCACGCAGACGAACATGAACGTCAACGAAGTGATCGCGGGCCGCGCGAACGAGCTATCGGGTGGCAAGCGCGGCGGCAAGAAGCCGGTGCATCCGAACGATCACGTCAACCTGTCGCAGTCATCGAACGACGCGTTTCCGACGGCGATGCATCTGGCGGCGGTTGCCACCGTCGAGGAATTGCTGTTGCCTGCAGTCAAGCAGCTGCGCGGCACGCTCGACGTCAAGGCGCACGCATTCGCCGACATCATCAAGATCGGCCGCACGCACCTGCAGGACGCGACGCCGCTGACGCTCGGCCAGGAAATGTCGGGCTGGGTCGCGCAGCTCGACGCCGGGCTTGCCGCGATTCGCGCAGCGCTGCCAGCCGTGCACGAGCTCGCGCTCGGCGGTACGGCAGTCGGCACCGGGCTCAACACGCACCCCGAGTATGCGAACCGCGTCGCGCAGGCGATCGCGCTCAGTACGGGCAGGCCGTTTGTCACCGCGCCGAACAAGTTCCAGGCACTCGCGTCACACGATGCACTGCTGAACCTGCATGGTGCGATCAAGACGCTCGCGGCGAGCTTGTTCAAGATCGCAAACGACATCCGCTGGCTCGCGAGCGGACCGCGTTCCGGCATCGGCGAGATCTCGATCCCGGAGAACGAGCCGGGCAGCTCGATCATGCCGGGCAAGGTCAATCCGACGCAGTGCGAAGCGATGACGATGGTCTGTTCGCAGGTCTTCGGTAACGACGTCGCGGTCACCGTCGGTGGTGCGAGCGGCAACTTCGAGCTCAACGTGTTCAAGCCGCTGATCGCGCACGCGGTCTTGCAATCGATCCGCCTGCTCGGCGATGCGTGCGAGTCATTCGACGAGCATCTCGCACGCGGTATCGAGCCGAATCGCGCCGAAATCACGCGCAAGGTCGGTAACAGCTTGATGCTGGTGACCGCGCTCGCGCCGCATATCGGCTACGACAACGCGGCCAAGGTCGCGAAGAAGGCACACAAGGACGGCACCACGCTGAAGGAAGCCGCGATCGAGCTCGGCCTCGTCAGCGCCGAGGACTTCGATCGCTGGGTCAAGGCGGAGGCGATGATCGGACCGGCGGCTCGAGAGTAGGCGGCCTCTTGCGCGGCTCGCCGATCTTGATCGAGAGGTTGGTCGCTGTCACGCGATGAACGACGACGGTCACCGCGGTCGGCCGGAAGCCGTCGAACGTGACTTCGAGCTGCTCGACGCCGTCGAAGTGCAGTCGATCGGCCGATAGCACCATCGGCCCGATCTTGAGATCTTTGATCGTGGTGTCGACGCTGCCGATCGCGCCCTTGAGCGCACCCGCGGTGCGATCGTGGATGGCGCCCGAGACCTTCAGATCGACCATGCCGGGCTGATCTTCGCCGCCGAACATGATCATGCCGGCGCCGACGTCGAGGTGACGCGGCGCGAGTAACGACAACGCGACTTCGATCTTGTCGAGCGCGAACGCCTTGAGCACGCCGCGCTTGCGCCCGATCTCCGACTCCGTCGGCGGCTTGTTGCTGCTCGGCAGGCGGAAGTCGGCAAGCGAGCGCACCGGCACACGGCCGAACGACGCGAGCGTGGCAGCGTCGGTGTCGAGCGCCCACGTGATCAGATCGTGGCCGGAACCGAAGATCGGCACCTTCCACTGCACCTTGAGTCGCTGATCCTCGAACTTGAGATCGAGGAACGTGCCTTCGAGCCAGTCGAGGCTGTCTTCGAGCGCGCGAAAGTCGAGGCTGCCTTCTTGAATCGGCACGCGCAGCTGCTGATCGAGCGTGCGCACGCCGAGCACCGGCAGATCGAGCTGCACCTTGAGCGTCGTGTAGATGCGGCCCGAAAGACTGTCGAGGAACCGCAGCTTCTCTTGCCGCTGAACCGGCGAGCTCGGTTGCGGCGCGGGTGCGGGTTGTGCCGCGGGCGCCTTGCGACCGAACGGGCCTTTGACGGTCAGCCGCAGCTCGGAGAACGTGACGTGGGGCGCGAGCAGCTCGATGTTCGCATCCGCCGCACGCACGAGCCGAAGGCCATGCGGGAGCTCGGCGCGCTCGACCTGCAGATCGTAGGTGCCGGCGTCGTTGCGAAGCCACGCGCTGCCGACCGACGCCGACTCCGCTTGCCAGCGCAGCGTATCGAGGCGGCCTTCGAGGCCCTCGAACGTGCAGTCGGCCGCGCCATACGTGGTTTGCCCGGCGCGCCCTTCGATCTTGTGGGTCTGCGCGCGCGGAAAGACCAATCGCCGTCCTTGCCCTTCATTCGAAAAACCGAAGCGCTGGACTTCAATGTCGGCGTCGACCTTGGCCATACAACGTCGGCACTTTAGCGCGACTTAGCCGCACTCCCGAGGCGCCACCGATCCAATCGCACACGTCGGTCGTAGAGCCCACAGCAACAACCAGGGGAGGGCCAGATGGCCAATCGAGTCCTGGTGACATCGCTGGCAGCGCCGCTCGCGCTGACGGGATGCCACTCGTCTGATGAGCTACCTACTGATCCGCCGAAGACCGTCGAAAAAATCGCATCGGAGGGCTT
>DASUFX010000717.1:0-3161 GCA_036274355.1 Kofleriaceae bacterium
AAGTACCGGGCGTTGAGGTCGTCGTAGATCTGCCGGAGATCGTGGTGCTCGCCCGCTGTGAAGATGACTTGGGTCGGCTGGCGGCGCGCGCGGCCACGCACGTGACCCGAGTTCTGATCGATGAAGTCACCGAGCACGCGCGACGCTTCCGGATCGTTCTCCGCGATGTAACGCGCGAGCGCCCGTGTGATCACCGGGTCCGCGTCCGCGAACATGTGATGCAGGCGGACCTCATAGCGCCGCTCTTTCGCGAGCCGGCGTACCGAAATCATCGTGTACCGATTATCGGTCAGTGTGACGGCGACTCGGCCCTTCGCGAGGTGAGCGCGAATCCTGCGCTCGAGACTCTCCTGCGCTTCGGCGATTTCGTCCGGCAGCTCGGTGCCGCGTTTCTTGCGAAGAGCATCTGCGAGTGCCGCCGCGTAGCTGGCGCCGCCGTCGTTGACATCAACAACAGCACACGGATCGGCGCACGGGCTTGGAGTGGCGGGCATATGCAACGCGAGCCCACGTTCGGGGAACGCTTCACTCAACTGGATAACTCCTCTTATTTAAGCAGACATCGAACGTTGGGCATACGACGGCCTTTCGGGCGCAGGCCCCCCATTACGGGAGGAGCCTTATGGGCGCCCGATTCGCTCGCTAACCCCGCCGCCTACGACGAGAAAAATGCTATCGCGCCGGTTTGCGATGGATCAAATTCCTGACTGATCGAGGGATCGGATCTGATCGCAACTGTTGGGAAAAACGCATGTAGGCGGGGATCGCACCGATCTGGGCGAAACCGGGTAGAGTCCCCTCCTTCCTATGAGTGAGTTCCTCGCCACGCACACCCGTACGCATAGCTGCGGCGCACTCCGCGCAGATGACGTCGGTAAGCACGTCGTGCTGACCGGCTGGGTCAAGACCTATCGCGACCACGGCAATTGCGTGTTCATCGACCTTCGCGATCGCGACGGCATCACTCAGCTCGTGTTCGATCCGTCGTTCGACAAGGCCGCGCACGAGGTCGCGCGTGATCTTCGCAGCGAGTGGTGCGTCGGAATCGTCGGCGAGGTTCGCTCGCGCGGCGGCAACGTCAACGACAAGCTGCCGACCGGCGCGATCGAAGTGTGGGTCAAAGCGCTCGAGGTGTTCTCGAAGGCCGAGACGCCGCCGTTTCCGATCGAGGATCAGATCGACACCAACGATCAGGTGCGCCTCAAGTACCGCTACCTCGATCTCCGGCGGCCGAAGCTTCAGCGCAACATGATCATGCGCTCGGCGATCACGCGCGTGACGCGCGACTACCTCGGCAAGCACGGCTTCCTCGAGATCGAGACGCCGTTCATGGTGAAGTACACGCCGGGCGGCGCACGTAACTTCCTCGTGCCGTCGCGCCTCAACCCGGGCTCGTTCTACGCGCTCGCCGAGTCGCCGCAGATCTTCAAGCAGCTGCTGATGGTCGCGGGCTACGAGCGCTACTTCCAGATCGTGCGCTGCTTCCGCGACGAGGACCTGCGTCTCGATCGCCAGCCCGAGTTCACGCAGATCGACCTCGAGATGTCGTTCGTCAACGAGCAGATCCTGCAGACCACGATGGAGGGCCTGATCACCCGCCTGTGGAAGGAAGTGCTCGGCGTCGAGATCAAACTGCCGATGCGGCGCATGCCGTACTCGGAGGCGATGGACAAGTACGGCGTCGACAAGCCGGATCTGCGCTGCGACCTCGTGCTGTGCGACGTCACCGAGGCGGCGAAGAACTGCGGCTTCCGCGTGTTCGAGTCGGTCGTCGGAAACGGCGGCATCGTCAAGTGCCTGCGCGTGCCCGGTCCGCCCGACAAGCTGCCGCGCTCGATCCTCGACGGCCTCAACGACTTCGCGAAATCGTTCAACGCGAAGGCGGCATGGGTGCGCATCCAGGAAGGCCACCAGTGGCAGGGCCTCAAGGGCTTCAGCGACGAGGCGCGCGCGAAGATCAACCACATCGCCGGCGCGGAGGTCGGCGACACGCTGATCTTCGTCGCGGACAAGGCGAAGGTCGCGAACGCGACGCTGGGCGCGATTCGCATCCACTACATCGGCGAGAAGCTCGGTCTCATCCGCAAGGGCGAGTGGCAGTTCATGTGGCTCACGGATCCGCCGCTGTTCGAGATCGAGGACGGGGGTGCAGCGGGTCCTGTGCTCGCGGCTGCGCACCACCCGTTCACGTCGCCGCGCGTGCAGGACGAAGGGCTGCTCGAGACCGCACCCGAGAAGGTGCTCGCGCGCGCCTATGACCTCGTGCTCAACGGCGTCGAGGTCGGCGGTGGCTCGATTCGTATCCATCGCAGCGAGCTGCAGGACCGCGCGTTCAAGGCGCTCGGCATCAGCGAGGAAGCGCGGCGCGAGAAGTTCGGCTTCTTGCTCGACGCGTTCAAGTACGGACCGCCGCCGCACGGTGGCATCGCGTTCGGTCTCGATCGCCTGGCAATGCTGATGACGGGCGCGGAGTCGCTGCGCGATGTGATCGCGTTCCCGAAAACGCAAAAGGGCAGCGATCTGATGACCGACTGCCCGACCGGCGTCGCGAAGAAGCAGCTCGACGAGCTGTTCATCCAGCTCAAGCCCGACCTGCCCGTGAAGACCTAGCGAGCTGCGGCTACGCGTTCCACCAGCTCACCTGCTCGAGCACGCGCGACGGTAGCTCACGCCGACCAGGCGGGCGTGATCTCCAGGTCGATTCGCACGCCACGTCGAATCACGCCGAGCTTCACCGGTGTGCCCGCCTGCCACGTGCGCAGACTCTTGTGCAACTGATCGACGGTCTCGATCGCGATGTCGGCGAACCTCACGAGCAAGTCACCGTCGACGAGGCCGGTCTTCGCGGCCGGGCTGTTCGGCTCGACCGATTGGATCTCGACCGCGGATGCGCCGAGCCCGTGGTGGTACGCGAGCCTGCGATCGAGTGGACGTCGCGCCGCGCCGACGCCGAGCCACGCGCGGCGAACCTTGCCGTGCGCGAGTAACTGCGAGAGCACCCAGCCCGCAGTCTCGACGGCGATCGCAAAGCCGATGCTCTGCGAGCGCGCGATGATCGCGGTGTTGACGCCGATGACGCGCCCACTCGTGTCGAGCAGCGGTCCGCCGGAATTGCCGGGATTGAGCGGCGCGGTGTGCTGGATGACGCTGTCGATCAGGCG